>DBWU01000009.1:7547-13598 GCA_002309395.1 Oscillospiraceae bacterium UBA1230 | reverse complement strand
CCTTCCGCATCGGGACGCATACTGCGGAACTTCACGAGCCAGAAGGTTTTTCCGTCCTTCGTCAGCCGCTTTTGCCGGTAAAACACCGGGCCGCCGTCGGTGGACACGGCGATGACCGCCACCGCCATAAACGGCGAGAGCACCAGCAGCGCCGCCACTGACAGCACGATATCACAGATCCGCTTGATAAAAAGGTACGTCGGCGGCGGATTGTACCGCTGCGTCCGAAGCATCGGCATATGGAACATCTGGATCTTCTCGGCGCCGCTCATGATAATATCCCCCAGACGGGGCAGTATGTAGCACTCGATCCCGTGCTCCATGCAGAATTTCAGGATCGCGTTCCGCTCACCGCTGTGAACGTCGGGCATAAAAATGGCTTCCACGTCCAGCAGCCGCTCCGGCTGTTGGATACACTCCTCCGCCGTGATCGTAAGGACCACGCGGAATTTTTTCTCCAACCCGTAGGTGTGGATCAGGTCCTCCATACTCTTGCGTCCGCCGTATACGACAGCGGAACGGAGCGGAGGGAAGACGGAAAAATACCAGATATGCGCTGCGGTACACCATGCCGCCGCCAAAAATACCTGGGCGGCAAGTGCCGCCAACACCGGCCAGACCGCCGGCAGGTGCCGGGTCAGCAGGCAGATCACGCCGAACAGCGCCGCGTCCGACAGCAGAACGGACAGCACCTGCCCGTAGAGCATATCGGAAATGCGGCTGATCGCCAGGCGAAACGCCCCGTATATCCGTGCCAGAAAGACGTAGAAAAAAACAAACAGCGCCAAGACTGCCCAGTTCCCCAAACGGTGGAACGGAACAGTCGTGCGCTCCGCATAATATAGCAGCCACGCCATACCGACCGGCAACGAGAGTAAGATCACGTTCAGTGTCTTCGCCGCCAGCAGGGCAAGCTCCTGCAAGAACTTTTTCATACGCCACTACTCACTTCTTAGGATCGTAAAACAGCTCGATCACCTGGCGGTATAACGCGTCCTCATCGGCGTAGAACTCCATAAACTCCTCGCCTGCCACCGCTTCGCCGGCAATCGTCTGAATCTCATCAAATTCATAGGTGCTGATCATCTCCGCCAGTTCGGAAAGGCGGTAGGTGGAACAATCGGTCACCATACCCTCCGACACGGCGGCAAGCGCCTTCATCTGGAAGCTTTCATCCTCTTGCTGCTTGCTCTGCATTTTCTTCTTCAGAGCAATCAGATACTGGCGCTGGCGCGCCATACGGCTGATGTTGCTTCCATCCCCCACGTTCGTGCGCCCGCGCACGTATTGAAGCGCCAAATCGCCGGTCAGGGTCACTTCTTCGCCCTGTACCAGCGTCTCACTCACTTTAGAAAAATCGTCCAGGACCGTCACAGTAACGCCGCCCACCAGATCGTTCAGCGCGGGCACGGCGTCCATGGTCACGGAGATATAGTTGTCGATCTGCATTCCGTAGAGCAGGTCGGATACGGCGCGCACCTGATTGCGGCAGCTATCCTTGCCGCCGCTCCCGTAGGCGTGTGCCAGTGTGATCTGCCCGTTGAAAGGAACCAGGGGCTCCCCGTAAATGTCCAACTGCCAGATCACGCACATGGTATCGCGGTTGATCTGCAGGGGTACGCACTTTTTCTGCTCCTTATCCAGCAAAAGGAGCATAAGAAAGTCAGCCTGCTGGTAGTTGATCACGTCGCCGGCCGTCTCATGGAAATCGGAGGTCTTGTCCACTCCCATGAGAAGCACGGTCTCCAGCTCATCCCGCAGGCGATAGTATCCGCCTTCATACAGTAAATACTGCTCCTCATCGTCCGATATGACAGCAGGGTCAGTTGGCTGACCCTGCTTGTCATTCAGAACATAAGCTATGATGCCTGCCACGCAGAGCACCGCCAGTATCGCCAAGATGATGAAGCCGGATTTTGTGAGCTTTGCTTTTTCGTTGTTCATGGCAAGCTCCTTCAAGCGCGAAAGATCATCGACTTCAAGCAGCCTTTCTGCTCTTGACGATAAAGGCTGCCGCCGCAGCTGCCAACAGCACGGCGCCGACTGCATAAACAGCGGTCACCGCTTCGCCGGTCTGGGGAGACACGGGCGTGCCGTTGGTTTCCACCACGATCGCAACGGGGGACAGTACGTCAGTCGCCGCAACCGTCAGAACGCCGTCAGCATAGCTCGCCTCTACGCGTACCCAAGTGCCTTCGCCTTCGTCATAGCGCAGAACGTACGCCAGCGTGGTGCCGGAAGGCATCTTGACCTTCAGCGTCGCCTTCTTAGCGCCGCTGACCGTCTTCACGTCGAAGAGGTACAGAACGTCGCCGTCCTTGTCCAGCTGCGCGTTGGTGGCGTTGATAGCGTCACGCAGAGAAGCTTTCTCCGCTTCGCCCTCGGGGGTCGTGTCCACGTGCCACTCGGCAGTCGTATCATTGTCACCGGGAGCCACCGTTCCGCCCTCACCGACTTCGGCGCTGGGAAGGTTCGCCATATCGACTTCTTCCTTGGTCACCTCGTCAGCAAAGACCGTAACGGTCAGGCAAGCGATCAGCAGAGCCGCCGCAAGCGTTGCAAGAATTTTCTTCATGCTACATCATCCTTTCTATAAATTTATATCAATCGGCATAACTGCCGTCAATATACGAAGCAGGGATCGTTTCCACCAGCTTACCGATCACCAGGAAGCGCCGCAAGCGATTGGTCTGCAGGCAGGTCTCCAAAATCAGCAGATGATCGTCGGTATCCGCGGCGTCCTCCATGCGGTAATTGGCAGCGTAGTCGTCCAGATCGTACACCGTGTCCAAAAACCGCTGATAGTCCGCACTGTCGGAAAAATCATACATATATAATATATGCTCGTTGCTGTGGGGAACGGCGGCGAAAATGCGGTAGTGCAGCTCCGCCTCCGGCAGGTAGATCACGATCTCGTTGATCTCGGAATAGTCGGCGTCGCCCAGATAGAGGGGCTGCAGATCGCCGAACATCGTCCCGTCGTTCTGCCGGTGTCCGTAAATGATGGTCACCGGGTCGGTGAAATCACGGGAATTATACCTTGCCTGGGAAAACAGCGCGCCTGCCTGCGCCCACTGTTTTTCCTCATTGTGGTTAAGATAGTACTCGTCGGCACTGGGGCTCTGGAGTACCGGGTAGGTAATGTGGGTGCCGGTAATGGTAAGCCACGCGTAGATATCCGTATTCTTCGCCTGCAAAGCAGCAAAATCAATGGGACTGCGATAGGGCTCCTCCTCCGGCTGCGGCTCGGGTTCCTCGATGACCTCCGGCTCCACCACGGGCGGCGGTTCCGGCGTAACGTGCCGGGGAAAGACTTTCCACAGCAGCAGTACGCACGCGGCGGCACAAAGAATACCGGCAGCGAGATAGATCCATCTCTTCAAATGCTCCACTCCTCCAGATACGCCTCACCCCGCCGGAAAAACGCTTCCGTATTCTGCGGACCGAACCGTTTTGCCAACACTGCCGCCGCTTCGTCCATGCAGGGGCGGCGATCCTCCATGTTGTGGCAATCGGTTCCCAGCACGTGGATATGCCCGTTTCTCACCATCCGCAGTGCCTTGCCCCGCGTTCTGCGCTGCATGAAAAAGGCGGCGTTGGATTGCATAACGGCGCCGGCGGAGCGCAGCACGTCCCACGCATCGGCAGGCGCGTATTTCAGGTATCGCTCCACGTGGGCCAACATCACCACGAAAGAGGGGTTCTCACAAAGGTCCAGAACTTCCCGCACTTCCCGTCTGCCCCAGGCGCAAAACGGCATTTCCAACAGCAGCAGGCGTGTACCCTGCAAACGCAGATCGAGCAACTGCTCCATGCGGCTGATGCCGTGGAAGAAGTACACCTCGGCGCCCAGCAACAGGGTGGGCATTCCCTCCTCCAGAGAGGGCTTGAGCCGCTCCATAGCGGCGGCGCGCTCCGCCAAAAACTGCTCCGGCGAACTGCTTTGTCCGTAGAAATGAGGCGTCAGAGCCAGCGTATCCACCCCCTGCGCCGCCAAGGCGCGCAACATGGACACGCTCTGTGAAACGTTCTGACTGCCGTCATCCATCCCGGGCAGCACGTGGCTGTGAAAATCTACCATACCGCGCCTCACTTGCGCTCTTCGGCATTCTCCTGTACTGCCTGCTCTACCGTCTGCCGGACAGTCTCCACGGTTTTGGATACAGGCTTTGCGGTACTCTTCTTGCCGTAATAATAGCCGTAAGAGCTGTACTTCTGGTATTTGCTGTATCTGCCGTACTTGCCGTATTTCCCGTACTTGCTGTATCTGCCGTAACGGCCGTATTTGCCGTAGCGCTTGGGCATCTGTTCGGTATCCGTCAGCACGAAACCGAGAAGCTTGTTGCCCAGCACCTGCAGATTCCGCATGCACTCGGTCAGCGCCTGCTTTTCCGTATACCCGGCGCGAACCACCACCAAAAGTCCGTTGACCCAGGGGGATACCGCCAAAGCGTCCGACACGATGTTTGCCGGCGGCAGGTCCACCACGATAAACTCATAGGTGGCGGCAAGATCTTTCAACAGCTTGCCCATCTGCTCCGAACCCAACAGCTCCGAGGGATTGGGCGGAATGTCGCCGGCGGGCATAATGTGCCAGTTCGACATATTGTAAGAAGTCTGAACGACCTTATCGGGTGTGCAAAGGCCCGCCAGCACGTTGCTTAAACCGGGCTTGCCGGTGATGGCCAGTTTCTTCGCCACGGTGGGCACGCGCATATCCGCGTCGATCAGCAGTACCATCTTGCCCGTTTCCGCCAGCGTGTACGCCAGGTTGATGGCGGTGGTGGACTTTCCTTCACCGCGGATGGAGCTGGTCACGCCAACGGCGCGGCATTCGCCCTCCTGATCCGGCAGAGCGAACAGAAGATTGGCACGCATCTGTTTGTACGCCTCGGCAGAGATGAAGCTCAGGTTTTCGCACAGCATACTCCGCTGCTCGCGCAGAGATGGTTCTCCGTTCTGTCCGATCGCCTTTCTCTTTTCCTTGCTCATTCTTTCGCCCCCTTCTTCGCCGCCTTGCCGGAGGAGCTCTTCTCTTCCTCACGGCTCAACAGATCCGGCACGAGACCCAGCAACGGGATTTCGTACGTCTGCATCAGGTATTCCTCATCACGGATCACGTTGTCAAACAGTTCCACCAGAATGACCACGCCGCCGCTGATCAGCAGACCCAGCAGCACGCCGATCAACGCATACCGGCTGTTACCCGGAGAGATGGGCGTCTTCGGCACCACGGCCTGATCCACCACCTTCACGTTACTGCCTTCCATCACGTCGCTGATCGTGTTGGGCAGGATCTCGGCGATGGTGTTCGCCAGCAGCGCCGCCTCCTCCGGATCGGTGGAGTTCACCGTAATGGCGAAGATCTCCGTTTCGTCCTTGGATTGAGCGCGTACCATACTGTACAGCCGCTCGTAGCTGTAATCCACGCCTGCCTTGCGGATCACCGCGTTGAGCGTCTTTCTCGTTTTCATAATGACGCTGTACGTATCCACCAGGCTTCTGGCGGCGGTGATCTGAGAGGTGCTGAAGGTAACGCTGGCGCCGCTCAGAGAGATAGAGCTGTTGTTCACGTACATCAGCGCGCTGGCTTCATAGTGGGGCACGATGGTGAGCTTTGCATACCCGTATCCCACGGCGCCCATCACTATGCAAGTTATCAGGATCACCGTGATGTGCCGCCACAGCGCCATGGCAAGTTGCAGCAGATCGATTTCGTAACTGGTTTGTTCTGCGTGATTCTCTTTCATATTTCTTTTCCCTTTCGCCTTCTCTGTTGGGAGTTTTTTCCGGCGGAACGCCTTCGCCTTTTTGAAAAACGGAGATAGTCCCACACTTTATGAATGATTCTCGTATATCATATCCCACCGTGTCCGATTTGTCAAGCAAAATCGCAAGCAAAAAGCAGTGGAAAAATTTAATATGTATTCCGGGAAAAACCGTCGTTCCCTTTGATTTCCAGATCGAATTCCTCCGGCAGAAACCGTGGACAGACGTTTTCCGCCGTGCAGATCACCGACGAAGCAAGCCGCGTGCCGATACGGCAGGCCT
>DBWU01000009.1:0-7503 GCA_002309395.1 Oscillospiraceae bacterium UBA1230 | reverse complement strand
CCGGCGCCGGTGGTATCCTTCACGTCCACTCGCTGTGCCGACACGACGCCGGCGCGGCCCGTATCGTCGGCGTATACCGCGCCCTCGCCGCCCATAGTCACCACCATGCGGCGTATCCGGGCGTTTTTCACCCGTTCCGGCAGAAGCTCCGCCATCTGCGCGGCGGTCATGCCGCCGTAATCCTCGGAAAACAGGATCCCCGCCTCTTGCAGATTGCACACGAAGCAGGCGGTGCGGCGAAGGAAATCCCTTCGCTCCACGGCGATGCTCATATTGGACACCACCGCGTAGACCTCCTTACCGAACCGTTCCGCCAGCGCGAAAACTTTTTTGACGATCTCCCGTTCCATGTCGATCTCCAGGATCACGCTGTCCGCCGCGGCGAAGATCTCCTCGCCGCGCCGCTCCAGAATATCCAGCACGGGACGCAGATCCGGGCGCTTGGAGATGGCTGCCGCCACATCGCCGTCGTTATTGAAAACGGCGAGCCACGTCCCCATGCCGTCGGGGGTAACGCCCACGTAGTCCACGTTCACCTTATGGCGCCGCAGTTGATCCAGCACGTCCCTCCCGGCGCCGGTATTGTCCACCAGCGACACGAAGGTCGGTCTCAGTTCCACGTTGGCGATATCCTCGGCGATGTTGCGTCCCACGCCGCCGTGTACCTGCTCCACTCTGCCGGCGTTGCGGCCGCCGGGGATATACAGATCCAGCGGATAGCCTTTTATGTCCACGAACACCGCGCCCAGTACCACGATTCCCATTTTTCGTCCGCCTTTCGTTTTTTTCGATTATACTACGGTTTTTTCGCTTTGAAAAGACCCGGTCGGGTCATGCACCCCGTCTGCGGGCGGCGGCATAGTATAAGGACGGAGAGCCATTCTCCGCTTACTTTACCCAAGGAGGTCGTACGAGAATGATTATTGAGCTCCAAAACGCCGCGCTGACGTATCAGGCAGCCGACGGCGAGGTGGAGGCGCTGGGCGGTGTGTCATTTTCCATGGAGGAAGGCGAGTTTTGCAGTATCGTCGGTCCGTCCGGCTGCGGAAAATCCACGCTGTTAGGCGCGATCGCCGGATTGGAGCGTCTGTCGGGCGGAAGCATTTTTCTCGACGGTGCGGAGATCACCGGACCGTCGCCGCTGATCGGCTTTATGCCCCAGCGGGATCAGTTGTTTCCCTGGCGCAGCATCTGGGATAACGTGACGCTGGGTCTTTCCATCCGGCGTCAGAATACGCCGGAGCGTCAGGACGCCGTGCGTGCGCTGTTGGATCGCTACGGCTTGAGCGCCTTTGCCGGCAAGCGTCCCGGTCAGCTCTCCGGCGGTATGCGCCAGCGCTGTGCGCTGATCCGCACCCTTGCCACCGAGCCGCGGATCCTGCTGCTGGATGAGCCGTTTTCCGCGCTGGATTACCAGACGCGTCTGAGCGTAACGGACCACGTTTCGCGTATCATCCGCGAGCAGGGCAAAACGGCGCTGCTGGTGACCCACGACATTTCCGAGGCGGTCAGCATGTCCGACCGGGTGATCGTGCTCACACGCCGCCCCGCCACGGTGAAAGCCGTCTTCGATATGGGGCCGCTGAAATTGCTCACGCCGATGGATCGGCGGGATTCGCCTCTGTTTCCCGGTTACTTTAACTCGATCTGGAAGGAGCTGGACGTGCATGGATCATGAAACGCTTTCACCCCAACGCGCCGCCTACCTTCTGCAAATGCGCCGCCGCAAACGCGCCGTGCGCCTGTGGCAGTTGGCGCTTCTTATATCGGTATTCGCGCTGTGGGAGCTGTCCACACGCCTTGGCTGGAGCGACGGATTTCTCGTCAGTTCACCCAGCCGCATGGTGCGGACCACCCTGCGTCTTTTGCAGCAGGGGCAGCTGTGGCGCCACGTGGGGCAGTCGGTTCTGGAGACGGTCATCGGCTTTACCGCCGGCACGGCGCTGGGCACGGCGGTGGCGATGATGATGTGGTGGTGGCCCCGGTTGAGCCGGGTACTGGACCCGTATCTGGTGGTGCTCAACGCGCTGCCCAAAACGGCGCTCGGTCCCATATTCATCGTTTGGATGGGTGCCGGTATGGGTGCCATCATTGCCATGACGCTTGCCATTTCGCTGATCGTAACGATCCTGAACGTCTACGAAGGCTTTCGGGAAGTGGATACGGAAAAAGTGCGCCTGATGCAGACGCTGGGCGCTTCCCGGGGACAGATCCTGCGTCTTTTGATCCTGCCTGCCAACGGCGCCACACTGTTGGCGACGCTGAAGGTGAACGTAGGTCTGTCCTGGGTCGGCGTCATTATGGGCGAGTTTCTCGTCTCACGGGCGGGATTGGGATATCTTATCGTGTACGGCTCGCAGGTATTCAACATGGATCTTGTCATGGCAAGCGTGTTGGTGCTGGCGCTGTGCGCGGTGGTGATGTACTATCTCGTTTTGTGGGTGGAAAAATATTTTGATAAATCATGGGGGGTCACGCAATGAAAAAACTGCTTGCTGTACTGTTTGCGCTTTCGATGGTCGTATCGCTGCTGGCAGGCTGCGGCAAAACCGGGACGGAACCGGAGGCGGAGCCGGAGGCGCAATCCCAGACGGAAGCGGAACCGAAGGCGGAGCGCACCGTGGTGCGCCTGAACGAGGTGACGCATTCGGTGTTCTACGCGCCGCAGTACGCCGCCATCGAGCTGGGGTATTTTGAAGAGGAAGGACTTACGATCGAGCTGACCAACGGCGGCGGCGCCGACAAGGTGATGACCGCCGTGGTATCCGGCCAGAGCGACATCGGCTTTGCCGGCGGCGAGAGCTGTATCTACGTGTATCATCAGGGCAAAGAGGACTATCCCCGTATCTTCGCCCAGCTCACCAAGCGGGACGGTTCGTTCCTGGTGGGCCGCGCCGACGAGGACTTCTCGTGGGATACTCTCAAGGGCAAAACGATCATCGGCGGCCGTCTGGGCGGTATGCCGGAGATGACGCTGGAATACGTGCTTCGCAAGAACGGTCTGGAGCCGAACGCGGACGTAACGGTGGACACCTCCGTGCAGTTCAACATGATGGCAGGCGCCTTCACCGGCGGCAGCGGCGACTACGTGGCGCTGTTTGAGCCCAGTGCCTCTCAGGTGGTGCTGGAGGGTCAGGGCTATATCCTCTGCTCCCTGGGCGAGGAGAGCGGTGACGTGCCGTACACCACCTACTTTGCCACCCAGAGCTACCTCAAAGACCACGCCGACACGGTACAGCGCTTCACCAACGCCATTGCCAAGGCGCAGCAGTGGGTCGCGCAGCATACGGACGAGGAAGTCGCCGCCGTGATCGCGCCCCAGTTCCCCGACACGGATCAAGCCCTTGTAGCGCAAGTGGTCGGCCGTCTTCGTGCCATCGGCGCGTGGAACGAAACCCCGGTGATGACCTCCCAGGCGTGGGAACGGGTGGAGGACATCATGGTGGGCGCCGGACAATTGGAGGAAGACGCGCGCGTCCCCTTCGAAACGCTGGTGGACAACAGCTTCGCCGAAAAGGCTCGCTGACGCCCGGTCCGCCGCGCCGCGCAAAAAAATCGCCGCCTCTTCGGCGGCGGTTTTTTTGCGTTTACATAACGCATCTTCGCCGCGCCGCCGTTTCGTTCTCTTTCGCCTGTCTTTTCCCTTTTTCCGCAATTTACGGTAGACACGGGGACGGCAATATGGTATACTGTCGATGTATATCGTTATGTAAATCGGAAAGGGGGGGATCGCGGCATGAAACCATCGGTACGCAGGGTGTTCTCGCTCCTGCTGTGCATCGCCATGACGCTTTCTCTCTTTTCCGGCGTCCTTGTGCCGCCCGCCGGCGCCACCGCCGCCGATGATCAGGAATCGTCGCTTTTGGGCGAATTGAGCGCCAGCTACGAATCCCGCGGCAGTGCCGACGAGGTGGCCACCGTGTACGGCGATCTGGGCGGCACCTCCTACGGTCTTTATATGTTCGCCAGCAACGCCGGAACGCCGCGCCGGTTCTTTGAATGGCTCCTCGCCTCGGATAACGTGATCTACCAGTCCTTCGGTGGCAAGCTGTATGACGCCTACTATACCGGCGTGCCCGGCTTCGGTCCTCTTTTCAACGCCGCGTGGAAGGAGTGTGCCGAGGACAACCTGGAGGCGTTTGCCCAGGCACAGCGCGATTATGCCTACGAGGCGTTCTACCTCTCGGCGCTCAGCGCTCTGCGGGATAAGAGCCGCTGTCCGTCGTTTGACATGAATAACTACAGCATCGCCCTTCGCAACGTGCTGTGGAGCCGCGCCATACAGCACGGGTCCACCTCCGCCGCCAACATCTTCGTGCGCGCCTTCGCCTCCCTGGGCGGCTTTGCCAACCAGCCGGAGAGCGAGCTGATCCGCGCCGTATATGCTGAAAGCGGCAGCGTGGTCAGTCAGAGCGACGTGGATTTCACGCTGGATTACACCATGTCCGGCACCACTGCGGAAAAATACGGCATTGACGGGAAGGCGCTTCGCTACTATTCCGGCAACTCCTCGGATATCCAGGTGGGCGTATACATCCGCCTGTGGGTCAACGAGCCGGCGCAGGCGCAGGCGATGCTGGCGCAGTACGGGTATACCGACGCGCCGTTGCAGGAGGGTCTTTACACCGTTTCCCTGCCTGCCAACAACAAGCTCTTCATCAGTCCCGATCTGTCGCTGGGCAGCGCCGAACAGCTTCGGCTGACGTATTATGCCAGCGGCTACTATACCGTTTCCACGGAGTCGGACACCCGGCGTCTCACCTGCGGCAGCGGCAGCGCCGTGTCCTGGTCTGCTCCTGCGGCGAGCGACCGGCAGTTTTGGGAGCTGGTGCGCTATAACAGCGGCTTCGCCCTGAAAAACCGCGCCACCGGGCGGTATCTGACGGTGACCTCCCCCTCTGCCGGCGGCGCGGTGCAAAGCGGCGAGGAGATGTTCCAGTGGCAGTTCACCCCCGGAAACGCCGGCTGGACGCTGAGCGGCGCCAACTATCCCTCGCTGACCAACAAGCTGGTGGAAGGCTCCTCCGGCTACTATCTGCGGGGCACGCTTCACAGTACCCACACCATTAAAACCGTCAAGTCCCAGATCTTCCCTGCCGGCAGCAGCTCCGCGCTGCATACCGCCTCCGCCTCCCCCGACAGCACGTATTACGATTTGAGCCGTCTGGATAACGCCACGCCTTTCAGTGCGCTGAAAGCTGGCAACTACGTGTTTTCCATCACCGCTGCGGACAGCGCCGGCAATCACTATGAGCTCACCTCCCCCTTTGTGGTGCAGGCGCAGGAGACCATTTCCGTCACCTATACGCTTGCGCCCAACGGCGGCACCTGCTCCCCCACCTCCCTCACCTATGAGCCGGGTCAGTCGCTCAGCGGTCTGCCCACCCCCAGCCGCAGCGGCTACGCCTTCGCCGGCTGGTTCGACGAAGACGGCAGGCAGGTCAGCGCCGCCTCCACCGCCTACGCCGAGGACACCACGCTGACGGCGCACTGGAACAAGCTCTATACCTACACCTTCTACGACTATGACGGCAAGACCGTCCTCGCCTCCGGCTCTTTGACCAAGGGCGAGGCCATTCTCGCCCCTGCCGATCCTCAGCGCGCGGCGAGCGCGACGACCTACTACACCTTCACCGGCTGGAGCGGCTACAGCGCCGGTATGACCATGGGCGAGAGCAACTGCTCCTTCACCGCCCAATACCAGTCCCACGCCATTCCTGCCGTCACGGAGATGACCGCCACCGGCTCTTACCGCCTCTCCGGCGGTTATCTGCGGAAGATCTCCGCCGGGACCACCGCCGCCCAACTGTTGGCGTCGCTGTCTCCGGCGCAGTATATCACCGTGCAGGATCAAAACGGCAAGGCGGTCACCGGCAAAGTCGCCACCGGCATGACCGTTTCGCTGACGGTAAACGGCTCTTTGATCCAGCAGGTGTCCGTGGTAGTCACCGGCGACGTGAACGGCGACGGTTTGACCGATATCACCGATATGGCGCAGATCAACGCCCATCTTCTCAAGCGTACCACCCTCACCGGCGCGCGGGCGCAGGCGGCGGATCTCAACGGCGACGGTGTGATCGACGTTACGGACTTTGCCCAGATCCTCGCCGTCACGCTGGGGCGGCGCACCATATCTCCCCAATGATTGAAAGGAGACTCCGTGTATGAAACGTGCTTTCCGTTATCTGGCGGCGTTTTTGCTGGCGTGTGTGCTGCTTCTGCCCGTTCGCTCCGAGGCGGCGGGCGTC
Organism: Oscillospiraceae bacterium UBA1230; assembly: GCA_002309395.1. Lineage (GTDB taxonomy): Bacteria > Bacillota > Clostridia > Oscillospirales > Oscillospiraceae > Vescimonas. The sequence continues at coordinate 1,255 of DBWU01000009.1, read as the reverse complement.
AGTCTCAGCGGCAGTACCGGAGGGATCCGGGGCGGCAGTACCGTTACGCTGACCTTCTCCGTCAGCGGCAGTAATCTGACCGCTATCAACGGCTCGTTTTCCGGCATTTCCGGCATGAGCCTTTCCAACGTATCCTCCGCCCGCGGCGGCTGGACGGTCACGCTCAACGGCAACGTGTTCACCGCCTACGATACCGCCATGACCAACCCGGTCAACGGCAGCGCCTCCGTGTTCGTGGCCACCTTCAAGGTGTCCTCCTCCGCCGCCTCCGGCAGCAGTATCTCCGCCGGTGTCTCCGGCGTAACGGCGTCGGACACCAATCAGACCATCTCTCTGGGCAGTGCGTCCTGGAGCGCCACCGTGGCGCCGCCCTTGAGCGGCAACGCCAATCTGACCGCCCTTTCCTGCTCCAACGCGCCTCTGTCCCCCTCCTTCTCCGGCGGAACGGTCAACTATTCCGTCACCGTCCCCTATGAGGTGTCCTCACTGGATCTGAGCTACACCCGTGCCGACAGCGGCGCGTCCGTCAGCGTATCCGGCAACTCGCTGGTGGTGGGTTCCAACACCGTCACCGTCACGGTGACCGCAGAAAACGGCACCCAGAAATACTACTATATCACCGCCGTGCGCCAGCAGGATCCCAATTACAAGGCCAGTACCAACGCCATGCTCTCCGCCCTGCGTATCAGCGCCGGCGCGATCAGTCCCTCCTTCAGTCCCACGGTGTACGACTACGTGGCGTACGTACCCTACGAGGTGAAAGACATCACCCTCTCCGGCGTAGCGCAGGACAGTAAGGCGCTGTCCGTCAAGGGCGTGACCTCCTTCCTCAAACCCGGCGACAACGTGTTCACCGTGCTGTGTACCGCCGAAGATCAAACCACCGTGGGCGCCTATACCGTACACGTATACCGTATGCCGTTTTATAACGGCACGCTCCCGGTGCTCTCCCTCGGCACTGACGAGCCGACCCCACCCGATACGCCGGACACCCCCGTCCGGGAAGCCGGCCTGTCCGCTCTGCTCCTTCGGGGCGCGGATCTTGCCACAGAGGGCGTCACCGTGCCCTACGTGAGCGATTACGTAGGCGATCTGCCCGTTTGGGCGTTTGCCGCCGCGGCTCTGTTGCTGCTGGTAGTGCTGTTCTACGCGATCGGCACGCTGGTGGGCAAGGCGGTGGGGCGCCGCCGTGCCGTGGCGCGGTTACAAGCGGAACAGTCGCCGGAAATCGAACCGGCAGAACCCGAACCGGCAG
>DBWU01000059.1:32400-34682 GCA_002309395.1 Oscillospiraceae bacterium UBA1230 | reverse complement strand
CGGCGCTTCACCGGTTTCCAACCCGGGAAAATAGGTAGCGCCAACACAAAAGACCGCAGTCAATGACTGCGGTCTTTTTGCTATATGTAAAGGGGTGGGAAAGATAGGGATGGATTCCCATCCCGTGACAGGTCAGTTAAGCTCGCTTCTGCTGACGATACTTGGTTGGAGGTCCCGTTGTGTCAGCCGCTTTTCGCTCCCTGCAGTCGTGAAAAGCGGGACACTGCCTCGAAACCGGTTCGCTTACTCCGCCACAGGCGGCGCTTCACCGGTTTCCAACCCGGCAAAATAGGTAGCGCCAACACAAAAGACCGCAGTCAATGACTACGGTCTTTTACTGGGAAAAGATTGCTATTTCAACAAAACAAAGGAAAACGTTAAATTTCGTAACGTCAACATTTATTTACTGAGTGACCGTATTTCGGTGCTGACCGCGGAATACAAGTATTCCGGAGATTCAAGAAGAAAGTACTTGTGGTCATCCGGTTCAACCGGATCACAGCCAATACTGAATTCTTTCTGCTCAATTTGAATGTCAATATAATATGAGTTGTGCTTTCCCTGAACGTTTATACACTTATAATCATCATGGAAATCAATGTGACAGGAAAGCTTTGAAATGCCATATTGAGCAAAAGTGTTGAGCAGCTTTCCGCTCAAATAATGGGCAAGTAAAAAATCAAAGGGAGACCATTGGTTCTTTTCAATCGAATCAAGATAATTCTGTATTCTTTTTTTCTTGGAAATAAACATAATAGCCCCTTTTTCATCATGAAGAGGTGAAATGATAATTAAAAAGGATTGCAATCTTGTCAAGATAGCAATCCTTTATTGGAAAAGGAATCGCGTTTTGATAGAAAAACGCTTAGGGGGGTGCACCGCCTGTTCAGGGGGGTGCAGTTCGCTTTAGGGGGGTGCAAACGGCAAAGGGGGTGCAAAACAAACGATCAAAGGCAATTTAATCCCAATCCAGTTCAAGGTAATAGGGCTGATCCATACCGTTTTCCAAACTGTCGCATAACAGATAACGCACCCTGTGTTCCGTCTCGTTATAGGCAAAGATGTAATAGGTATAGCTGTCGGTTACCGGCTCAAAGGGCTTGGTTCCTGTATAAAGGATCAGACAGGTATAATCTCCTTTTTTCTCAGTCTCAAAATGATAATACGATTTTTCCGCTTGCGCTTCTTCAAGAACAGCGCTTGCCCGAGCGATCTCCTCAGCAAAAGCGTCCTCTTCGAGAGGCCATTCCGCGTAAATATCATAGGTATAATCCAAGGCGGGCAGATAACGATACAGATAGTGGGCATCAAGAAATACAGTCTCGATGGAATCTCCCTTTCGGACGTTTTCAAAATAGTGGGGCCATGTTGGAAAAAGAGCCTGATACACATCGTACCTGTTGGCAATACAGTCTGTATCCAATTCTCGGTAGTTCCGAATATCCGTGGTTTCCGAACGGGAAACGATTCCGAGGGTAAGAAGGGGACTGACCAAAGCGCTGACGACGCAGCACATTATGATCGTGTACTTTATGGTATCCCTTTTCTTCTCCTTCAGGTGCAGCCGGGGGAAAAGCATCAGAAGGATCGACGGCAGCAGAGAAAAAAGAGCGATCACCAGCTCTATGAAGTCTATAACCGCATAATGAAAAAGCTGGAGTCTGCCCACAAGAGCGTTTGCAGAGAGGAAAACAGGAAGCCAGGCGACCAGGAAAAAGACGGCCGAACGAAGGAAGCGACGGGCCCGAGATCGGGGATCGTCCTTGTCCCCGGCAGGAAGAGCAAGACGCTCCACAGGCTTGGACAGAACTTCCGCCAGCGCGTGAATATCTCTGAATTGTTCTGCTTCGGACTGAACAAGAACGTGGAGCAATTCCTGCTCATCCGAGAGGGCTTTCTCTTTTCGGGCCTTTACCGCATGCAAAGCGGTGTCGATTGATTCCGGCTGGGCAGTCATTTCCCGGATCTCCGCAACCGTAAATCCAAACTTCCGAAGAATGGCGATATCGCGGAGCGATTCCACATCCGCCTGCGTGAACGTAAAAGACCTGCGGCCCATATAGTTTTCCGTATATGCGGGTGATAAAAGCCCTTCTTCAATGTAAAACCGGATAGCCCGATCTGTCAGCCCGGTTTGTTCGGAAACGCGCTTGATCTTCATGGTATCACCATCCTTTTCCAATATACTACATTTTTACCTTAGGTGGAAGTCAAGAGAAAAAAACAAAGCACGGCAATTCTATCAAAATTACCGTGCTTTTTTGGCGCAGAAGGAGGGATTT
>DBWU01000059.1:9863-32337 GCA_002309395.1 Oscillospiraceae bacterium UBA1230 | reverse complement strand
AGAGAGTGGGATTCGAACCCACGGATGCTTTCACATCGCCGGTTTTCAAGACCGGTGCTTTCGACCACTCAGCCATCTCTCCGTATGTAAAAGCCCCCTGCCCTCAAGCGCGATATTTATACTACCATGCTTCGGCCGTTTTGTCAACCAAAGAAAGGCAAGAAAGATGAATTTTTTTCAAATAGGGGGTTGAAAATCCGGCAAAGGTGTGCTATAGTAATCAAGCTGAATGGTTCGGCAGTAAATGAATATCCGGGTGTGGCGAAGTTTGGTATCGCGCTTGAATGGGGTTCAAGAGGCCTCGAGTTCGAATCTCGACACTCGGACCAAAAAACGGCGACCGTACAAAGATGCGGTTGCCGTTTTTTATTGCAAATGATCACGGATACGCCTCAGACAAGGATTTGCTTGACAAGCGGCAAAAGTGTGGTACAATAGCGTTATCAAAACGGCATTGACGGAGACGAGACGCGCAGAAGCATGCCAAAGCGAGGCAGGGAGGGTGTAAGCCTGCCGGCAAAGCGGCGCATCAGCCCCTCCCGAGCCGGCGGCGGTGAGCCGCACGATCCATCCCCGTTACAGGATGAACCGAGAGGGCGGCTTATGCCGCCAAGTAGGGTGGTACCGTGAAGTTGACCTTCGCCCCTATGCTGAGGGCGGAGGTCTTTCTATTTGCACAAAAGTATTTTGACAAAGGAGCGATCGCCATGTCACATCCCTATCACGGATTGAACGAACTGCGGGAAATGTTCCTGCGCTTTTTTGAGAGCAAGGGGCATTTGCGTCTGCCCAGCTTTTCTCTGGTGCCGCAAAACGACCGATCCATTCTGCTCATCAACGCCGGTATGACGCCCATGAAGCCATGGTTTAAAGGCGAGGAGGAGCCGCCGCGCCGCCGGGTATGCACCTGCCAGAAATGCATCCGCACCGGCGATATCGAGAACGTGGGTAAGACCGCGCGCCACGGCACATACTTTGAGATGCTGGGCAACTTCTCCTTCGGTGACTATTTCAAGCACGAAGCCATCGCCTGGTCCTGGGAATTCCTCACCAGTCCCGAATGGGTCGGTCTTGAGCCGGATCGGCTCTATCCCAGCGTCTATCAGGACGACGACGAGGCGTTTGCCATCTGGCGCGATGAGGTGGGGATCGCCCCGGAGCGTATCTTCCGGTTCGGCAAGGAGGACAACTTCTGGGAACACGGCTCCGGCCCCTGCGGCCCCTGCTCGGAGATCTACTACGACCGGGGCGCGGAGTTCGGGTGCGGTAAACCCGGATGCACCGTAGGCTGTGACTGCGACCGATATATCGAAGTGTGGAACAACGTGTTCTCCCAGTTCGATAACGACGGACACGGCAACTATACGGAGCTCAAACAGAAGAACATTGACACCGGCATGGGTCTGGAGCGTCTTGCCTGCGTATGTCAAAACGTGGCGAGCCTCTTTGATACCGATACGGTGATGAATATTACCAACCGCGTCAGCGCCCTGACCGGCGCCCACTACGGCGAAAGCCATCAGCGCGACGTGAGCCTGCGGGTGATCACCGATCACATCCGCAGTGCCACCTTCATGATCTGCGACGGGATCCTGCCCTCCAACGAGGGGCGCGGTTACGTCCTGCGCCGTCTTCTGCGCCGTGCCGCCCGGCATGGAAAGCTGTTGGGCGTGAATGAGCCGTTCCTCTACGAAGTGGTGGATACGGTGGTCCATGAAAACGAGTGCCAGTATCCCGATCTGCGGGAAAAGCAGGAGTATATCACCAAGGTGATCCGCACCGAGGAGGAGAATTTTGCCCGTACCATCGACGGCGGTATGCGGATCTTCGGTGAAATGCTGGCCGAGCATAAGGAAAAAGGGGAGACCACCTTCTCCGGCGCCGATGCGTTCAAACTGTACGATACCTTCGGATTCCCCATCGATCTGACCATAGAGATGGCGTCGGACGAGGGACTGCAGGTGGACGAGGAAGCGTTCCGCGACTTGATGAAAGAGCAGAAAAAGCGCGCCCGTGAAGCGCGCAAAGCGTTGGGCGACCTGGGCTGGGCAGGCGTTGATCTGGGCAAGGAGATTCCTGCCACGGCGTTTGTAGGCTATGAGCAAGAGAGCGCCGATGGTACGATACTGGCGATCGTGGCGGAGGATGAACTGCGCCAGGAGATCGCCGCCGGTACGGACGGCATCGTGGTGCTGGACAAGACGCCGCTGTACGCCGAGATGGGCGGTCAGACGGCGGATCACGGCGAGATCGTTACGGCAAACGGGCGTTTTGCGGTAACTGACGTGCAGAAGAACAAGGGCGGCAAATTCCTCCATTACGGGCGTGTGACGAGCGGCGCCATAGCGGTGGGGGAGGTCTGCACCGCATCGGTAGACGGCGAGCGCCGCACCGCCATCCGCCGCGCCCACAGCGCCACGCATCTTCTGGACGCGGCGCTGAAAAAGGTGCTGGGCGACCATGTGCATCAGGCAGGTTCGCTGGTGGAACCGGATCGCCTGCGCTTTGACTTTACACACTTTGAATCCGTTACGCCGGAGGAGCTTCACAAAATTGAGCGCATGGTCAACGGTGAGATCCTGCGCGGCTTACCCGTGGTTACCGAGGTGCTGCCCATTGAGGAGGCAAAGCGCAAGGGCGCGGTGGCGATGTTCGGTGAGAAGTACGGCGAAACGGTGCGCGTGGTGGAAATGGGCGATTTTTCGCTGGAGTTCTGCGGCGGCACCCATCTGGACAACACCGCCAAGGCCGGATATTTCCACGTCCGCAGTGAAAGCAGCGTGGCCTCCGGCGTTCGCCGGATCGAGGCGACCACCGGCGAGCTGACCATGGAGAGTATGGAACACGCCGCCGATACGCTGGCAAACGCCGCACAGTTCTTTAAAACCAATCCGGATGAGCTGTTGAGCCGTATCGAGCAGCAGGCATCGGAGGTGAAGGAGCTGCGCCGCACGCTGGAAAAACTGCAAAGCGAAGCGTCGCTGGGTGAGGCGCGCCAGCTTCTGCTGAGTGCCAAAGAGATTGGGGGTGTGAAAGTCATCACCGCCCGGCGCGACGGGTTGGATGCGGCCGCTCTGCGGCGGATGGGAGACTTCCTGCGCGATAAGGAGCCGTCCGCGGCGGCGGTTTTGGCGTCGGTCAACGGAGAAAAGGTGACGTTCCTGGCGGTTTGCGGCGCGGACGCCGTTGCCAAAGGCATAAAAGCCGGCGATCTGGTCCGGGCAGTCAGCGCCGTGTGTCAGGGCAAGGGCGGCGGCAAGCCGGACAGTGCCATGGGCGGCGGTACGGACGTTGCAAAGACGGACGAGGCGCTTTTGTCTGTGGAAGGTTTTATTTCGGAAAGGGTGTGACGGAATGCTGCCACGCGATCCGTTTATCCTTTTGAGCCTCGTCAACACGAAACTGCGCGATGAATACGGCGATCTGGAGGCGCTTTGCCGGGCGCTGGACGTGAGCAGGGAAGCGCTGACCGATACACTGGGACAGATCGGTTATACCTACGACGAAACGTGTCATCAATTCCGCTGAAGGAGAAAGGAGCGAGTATATGAAAAACGATTGCTTGTTTTGTGCTATTGCTGCCGGAGAGATCCCGTCCAACAAGATCTATGAGGACGATCAGTGCCTTGCGTTTTACGATATCGCGCCTCAGGCACCGGTCCATTTTCTGGTGATCCCCAAGGCGCATATCGCCTCGGTCGCCGCCATCGACGGGGGCAACAGCGGCGTGGTGTCCCACCTGTTCGAGGTGATCGCCGCCACGGCAAAGAAGCTGGGGCTGGAGAGTTATCGCGTGGTGTCCAATATCGGTGAACAGGCGGGGCAAAGCGTGCTTCACCTGCATTTCCACGTGCTGTCCGGCCGGGATATGACCTGGCCTCCGGGCTGATAGCTGTATACGGAAGAAGCCGATTGACAGGTGTGATCTGTCAATCGGCTTTTGCGTTATGAAAGGCGCGCCAGCGCGCCGGTATAATCCGCCCACGCACCGCAGTCCGGCGGCGGAAGACGGAAGTCCAGCGGCGCCCCGGTCTGGGGGTGGGTGAACGCCAGACGGTGGGACCAAAGAGCAATGGGGAAGGGGGATGATTCCTCCGTTCCGTAACGCCGGTCACCTGACAGCGGATAGCCTCGGCTGGCAAATTGCACGCGGATCTGATGGGTCCTACCCGTTTGTAATTCTATTCTGACAAGGGAAGTGCCTTTACAGCGATCAAGTACCTCGTAGCGCAGGATCGCCTCCTGGATCCCCTTGCCGGGACCCGGCGCCACGAAGGTGAGGCGGCGACTTTTGTCCCGACCCAGCAGGTTGCACCACGTATCCTGTTGAGGCGGCGCGCCGTGCACTACCGCCAGATACGTTTTATGAAACGAACCCTCGCGGATCTGCCGGGAGAGGATCGACGCGGCCTCGCCGCTCCGGGCAAGCACCATCAAGCCGGAAACCGGCGCGTCCAGCCGGTGTACGGTGCGAAAACACGCGGTGCCGAGTTCGCGCCGCAGCAGCGCCGGCATCCCGTCGTCGGTGCTTAAAACGCCCGACGGCTTTACCGCTACCACGATCCGCTCGTCGCAATATACGATCTCCATAGGCACACCTCCGCCGTCATTATGCCATAGATGCGCGGAAAATACAAGATTTGGTGCCGGGCGGCGCTCGAAAAACAAAATCCTGCGAAAAAAATGATTTACCCCCTATGCAAACGAAGAAAAATAAGGTAAAATACAGAGGAATACAATCAGGAGGTTGCCATGGACGGGATACGGTATAAGCGCGTACTGCTGAAGATCAGCGGTGAGGCGCTGGCAGGTGAAAAACATTTCGGTTTGGACTTCAATATGTTGAGTCGGGTGGCGGACGTGATACGCGAGTGCGTCGCCATGGGCGTGGAGATGGGCATCGTCATCGGCGGCGGCAATTTCTGGCGCGGCGTAAAAAACGGCGAAGGCTACATCGAGCGCACCCGTGCCGACCATATGGGAATGCTGGCCACGGCGATGAACTGCATGGCTCTGGCGGACGTGCTGGAGCAGAAAAACGTGCCGGTGCGGATCCAGACGGCGCTGGAGATCAAGGAAGTGGCGGAGCCGTATATCCGCGCCCGTGCGGTGCGGCATTTGGAGAAGGGTCGGGTGGTCATCTTCGGCTGCGGCACCGGCAGTCCCTACTTTTCCACCGATACGGCGGCGGTGCTTCGCGCGGCGGAGATCAATGCCGACGTGATCCTGCTCGCCAAGAATATCGACGGCGTATATGACAGCGATCCTGCCAAGAACGCCTCCGCCGTCAAGTTCGATTCCATCACCTATGAAGACGTGCTGGCACAGCATCTGGCGGTGATGGATTCTACCGCCACCAGTTTGTCGATGGATAACCACATTCCCGTGCTGGTGTTCGCTCTGAAGGATCCGCGCAACATTATCCGCGCCGTGCGGGGCGAAAAGATCGGCACCATTGTCAAAGAATAAAAAACTGCAAGCAGGAAGGAGATATACGCCATGTTGAAAGACGAGTACAAAGCCTACGAGGAAAAGATGAAGAAGAGCATCGAGTCCGTGCTCCACGACTTTGACGCCGTGCGCGCCGGCCGTGCCAACGCCGCGGTGCTCAACCGCATCAGCGTGGACTATTACGGAACGCCCACGCCCATCCAGCAGATCGGCTCGGTGGCGTCCCCCGACCCCCGTATGCTGGTCATCACGCCCTGGGACGGGTCGATGCTTCGCCCCATCGAGAAGGCGATCTTGGAATCCGATCTGGGGATCAATCCGCAAAACGACGGTAAGTGCATCCGCCTGGCATTTCCCCAGCTTACGGAGGAGCGCCGCCGGGAGCTGGTCAAGCAGATCCATAAATACGCTGAAAACGGCAAGGTGGCGATCCGCAACATCCGCCGCGACGCGATGGACGCTTTTAAGAAACAGCAGAAGAATTCCGAGATCACCGAAGACGAGCTGAAGCTGGCGGAAAAAGACCTGCAAAAGCTGACGGACGATCATTGCAAGGAAATCGAGAAGCTGCTCGACAGTAAAGAAAAGGAATTGATGTCGGTTTGATGCGTCATTGGAAGAAAAAAGCCGACCCGGCGGGGCAGGTGGACAGGAGCCGCCTTCCCCGCCACGTCGCTATTATTATGGACGGCAACGGCCGCTGGGCGCGTCGCCGCGGTTTGCCGCGCACGGCCGGGCATAAGGCAGGGGCGGAAGTGTTCCGCCGGATCGCCACCTATTGCAAGGAGTTGGGGATCGAATACCTGACGGTCTACGCCTTTTCCACAGAGAACTGGAAGCGTCCGCCGGAGGAGGTGGACGCGATCATGGGTCTTTTGCGCCAGTACATGATGGAGGCGATCGACTCCATGGAGCGCGATCAGATCCGCCTTCGTTTTTTGGGCGACGTGAGCGTCCTTTCCCCGGAACTGCAGGCGCTTATGGAGCGCACGAACGATATCTCCGCGCATATCAACGGGTTTCAGGCGAACATATGCCTCAATTACGGCGGCAGAGACGAGATCCTGCAGGCGGCGCGCCGCTGTGCCGCCTCCGGCGAGGCGTGGACGGAGGAGAACTTCGGGAAGTATCTCTACTCGGCGGGAATGCCCGATCCCGATCTGTTGATCCGACCGGGCGGCGAACAGCGTATCAGCAACTTTCTCCTGTGGCAGTGCGCGTACAGCGAGTTCTATTTTTGCGATACGCTTTGGCCGGATTTTACCGAGCGCACGATGGATGAGGCAATCCTTGCCTATCAAAAGCGCGACCGCCGCTTTGGCGGTGTGAAATGAGGCGATGACATGGGAAAGAGAATCCTTGTGGCGGTGCTTGGCGTGCCGTTTTTGCTGGCGGTACTGGTCTTTGCGCCGTATTGGGCGACCTACGTGCTTTTGTGCGCGCTGTGCATCATTGGCGCCCAGGAGTTTTTGCACGCGTTGTGCCGTGAGAAAGTCGCCCGGCAGTGGACGGGGCTTGCCGGCACGACGGCGGTGTTTCTTCTGGCGACCGTTCTGTTCAGTGAGGAACGCTTTGCCGCCACAGCTGTGGCGGAGCTGCCGTTCTGGTTCTGCACGGGGCTGGTACTGCTGACGTTTTTCGTGATGGTAACGCGCTACGGCAGGGCGGACGCGCTGTCGTTCTCCGATACCTGCGCTCTGTTGATCGCCGGTGTGGTGATCCCGTTGGCGCTGTCGTCCCTTCTTCGTTTGCGCCTGCTGGAATACGGCGCAGGACTGGTGCTGATCCCGTTGGTGGCGGCGTTTTGCAGCGATACGATGGCGCTCTTCGGCGGTATGGCGCTGGGGCGGCATAAGCTGGCGCCGCTGGCAAGTCCTAAAAAGACGGTGGAAGGCGCCCTGTGCGGTTTAGCCGGCGGTATGGCAGGCATGGTGCTCTACCGTATCGTGTTCTTTTTGTGCACGGAGGTGGCGCTCAATGTGGCGTGGTGTCTGTTGCTGGGATTGCTGGGCGCCGCCGCTGGGCAGTTGGGCGATCTGGTGTTCTCCGTGGTCAAGAGGGAGTGCGGTATCAAGGATTACGGGCGTCTGCTGCCGGGTCACGGCGGTGTGCTGGATCGGTTTGACAGCGTGATTTTTGCCGCACCGCTGGTGTGGCTGATCGTCTCGCGGATCACGCTCTATTGAGCGAAGGAGCGCCGACTATGACAAAAACGATTTCTCTGCTGGGTTCTACCGGCTCTATCGGACGCCAGACGCTTATGGTGGCGCAGGAGCTGGGGTTGCGCGTGGCGGCATTGAGTGCCAATACGCAGGTGGATCTGCTGGAGCGGCAGGTGCGTCGATTTCATCCGACGCTGGCCATTATGATGGATGAGGACGCGGCGAAGGAGCTGCGAGCGCGTCTTTCAGACGAGGAGACCGTCGTTCTCTCCGGCGCGGAGGGCCTTTGCGCCGCCGCGGCGCTGGACGAGGCGGACACGGTGGTCACGGCGGTGATGGGCAGCGTGGGTCTGGCGCCTACGCTGGAGGCGATCCGCCGCAAAAAGCGCATCGCCCTTGCCAACAAGGAAACGCTGGTGTGCGCCGGTGAACTGGTGATGGACGCGGCGGAGGCTTCCGGCGCGGAGATCGTGCCGGTGGACAGCGAGCATTCCGCGATTTTTCAGAGTTTACAGGGTTGCCGTGACCGGCGGGAGATCCGCCGGTTGCTGTTGACCTGTTCGGGCGGTCCCTTTTACGGCAAGTCATACGAGGAACTGGAGCGTATGACACCGGAGGACGCGTTGCGCCATCCCAACTGGACGATGGGCGCAAAGATCACCGTAGACAGCGCCACGCTGATGAACAAGGGCCTGGAGATCATTGAAGCCATGCATCTGTACCGTTTGCCGCCGGAGCAGGTGGACGCGGTGATCCACCGTCAGAGTATCGTCCACTCTCTGGTAGAGTACCGGGACGGTGCCATGATCGCCCAGCTCGGCACGCCGGACATGAAGCTGCCGATCCGCTATGCCTTCACCTGGCCGTACCGCGCCGAAACGCCGGATCAGCGGCTGGATCTTCTCCGCTGCGGTGCGCTGACCTTTTCCGCGCCGGACGAGCAGGCGTTTCGTTGCCTGCGTATTGCCAAAGAGTGCGCCCGGACGGGCGGTACCGCCTGCGCGGTGATGAACGCCGCCAATGAAGAGGCGGTGCTGGCGTTTTTGCGCCGTGAGATTGGGTTTAACGACATTCACCGCCGGGTAGAATCTGTGCTGGAGCGCGTGGAAGTGAAATATAAGCCGGACCTTGCGGATATACTGGAAGCAGACCGTCTGGCGCGTGAAGCTGTACGGAATACGTGATCGGGGAGTCATCTATGGTCTATGTAATTGCGGCAATCCTTATTTTCGGTGTGCTGATCGCCCTGCACGAATTGGGGCATTTCCTGGCGGCAAAGGCTTGCGGTGTGCGTGTCAACGAGTTTTCCGTGGGCATGGGACCTGCCGTGTTCAAAAAGAAAAAGGGTGACACGCTGTACGCTCTGCGCGCACTTCCCGTAGGCGGCTATTGCGCCATGGAGGGGGAGGACGAGGCGTCCGACGATCCTGCCGCGCTGAACAATCAGGGGTTCTGGCGCAAGCTGTTTATTTTTGCCGCGGGCGCCGCCGTGAATTTTCTCACGGGCTGCGTGATCCTATTCTTCCTCTATCTCAATGCCGGCGGCTTTTACGTGGCGGATATCGTTTCTCTCCACCCGGATTTTCCCCAGCAGGGGGAGAGCGGCGTGATGGTGGGCGACAGGATCGTTGCCATCAACGGTGAACGGGTGTATCTCCAGAGCGACGTGGATCTTATCCTGCGCGCCGTGCCACTGGACGAGGACGGCGCGATCACCGTGAAATTGCGGCGCGGCGGCGAAACGCTCACCCGAACGCTGACGCTCCAGACTTATATCGGCGAGGACGGCGAACCCTACCGTGCCTACGGCTTCAGTTACGGCGGCGTAGAGGAGGCAAATCTGTGGGTGCGGCTGAAATATACGGTGCTGAACGCCGTGGATTTCGTTCGCACGGTGCGCCTGAGTTTGCAGATGCTGATAACCGGCCAGGCCGGTTTACAGGATCTGAGTGGGCCGGTGGGGATCGTTTCCACCATCACAGAGGTGGGGAACCAATCGAAATCGGCGGGAGACGCGGTGGCGAATATCGCCTATTTTGCCGCGCTGATCGCCGTGAATCTGGCGGTGATGAATCTCCTGCCCCTGCCGGCGCTGGACGGAGGACGGATCCTTTTTCTGCTGCTCAACGCACTGGCGACGCTTATCTTCCGCAAGAGCATCCCTGCCAAATACGAGGGATACGTGCATATTGCCGGACTGGTGCTCCTGCTGGGGCTGATGGCGGTGATCACCTTCCAGGACGTCTGGAAACTGTTTACTTGAGAGGTTTACCATGTCTAAGATGATTCACGTAGGCGCCGTGGCGGTAGGCGGCGGCGCGCCGGTATCTATTCAGTCCATGTGTTCCACGCCTACGGCGGACGTAAACGCCACCGTGGCGCAGATCCGCCGGTTGGAGGCGGCAGGCTGCCAGATCGTTCGCGTTGCCGTGCCGGATATGGACGCCGCCTGCGCGGTGGGGCAGATCCGGCGGCAGATCTCCATTCCGCTGGTGGCGGATATCCACTTTGACTACAAGCTGGCGCTGCGGTGTCTGGAAAGCGGTATCGACAAGATCCGCATCAATCCCGGCAACGTGGGCGGTCGGGATAAGGTGCGCGCCGTGGCGGACAGCTGTGCCGAACACGGCGTACCTATTCGGATCGGTGTCAACGGCGGTTCGCTGGAGAAGGAACTGCTGCGGAAGTACGGCGGCGTCACGGCGGAGGCGCTGGTGGAGAGCGCCATGAGTCACGTGGCACTGTTGGAGGAATGTAACTTCCACGATATCTGTATCAGCGTCAAGTGTTCCCGCGTGGCGGTGAATATGGAGGCGTACCGCCTGCTGCACCGTCGCACCGACTATCCGCTCCATCTGGGCGTGACGGAGGCCGGAACGCCGACGATGGGCATTTTGAAATCGGCGATCGGCATCGGCGGTCTTTTATGCGAGGGGATCGGGGATACGCTGCGCGTAAGCTTGACAGCCGACCCGGTGGAGGAGATCGCGGCGGCGAAGAAGATCCTCGCCGCCGCAGGGATCCGCCGCAACGGGCCGGAGCTGATCTCCTGCCCCACCTGCGGCCGCACAGCCTACGATATGATCCCCATCGCGCAGGAGGTAGAGCGGCGGTTGCAGCAGTGTGACAAGCCCATCACCGTGGCGGTGATGGGATGTGTGGTCAACGGACCCGGCGAGGCGTCCGCCGCCGACGTGGGGATCGCCGGCGGTAAAGGCGAGGGGTTGATATTCCGTAAAGGAGAAGTGCTTTACAAGGTGCCGCAGGAAAGGCTTGTGGACGCCCTGATGGATGAGATTGCAAAGTTATAACAAAGAGAGAATACACTATGCCGAATATGATACCGTTCTTTACATTTTTTGAGGACTTTAACGCCCCTCGTGAAATACGACTCTTGCTCCATGGCGCCCAGATCACCGGCGGCACGCTGGATCGGGAAGAGCGCGCTATGAAGCTGTGCCTGGAAACGCCGATCCCCATGCCGGAATCGGCGCAGGTGGCCGTGCGCCGGCAGCTGATGGAGCAGTACGGACTGCGAACGCTGGAGATGCGCGTGGAATCGCCTGAGCGCCCTGCCGGCGGCAAGGAACCGGGAAAGAAGCCGAAGGGCGGCGCGGTACTGCTGGGCAAAGAGATCCGGGGCAATAAGGTTCCCATGCGCGGCTTGAACCTGAAAATGGGGCAGGTGGTGCTGGAGGGGCGTGTTTTTGCCGTGGAGGTCTATGAAACGCGGCGCCCCGGCGTATGGCGGCTCCAGTTGGAGATGACGGATCTGGACAGTTCCGTTTTGGTGCGGCGGAATCTGGACGAAAAGGAAGCCAGGAGACTGGAGAAGAGTCTCTCTGTCGGAATGTGGCTTAGGGTGCAGGGCCAGGTGGAGATGACATGGGACGGGCGCGACGTTCAGATCAATCCCAAGAGCATCCAGTCCGTTCCTCATGAGGAACGCCGTGATACGGCGCAGGAGAAGCGGGTGGAACTGCATTTACATACCCGGATGTCCAGCATGGACGCGCTGACGGACGCGGCGTCTGTCATCGATTTGGCAAAAGCGTGGGGACATCCCGCCATCGCCATTACCGACCACGGCACGGTGCAGGCGTTCCCGGACGCGTGGCACAGCGCCAAGGGGATCAAGGTACTCTACGGCGTGGAGGGGTATTTCATCAACGATCTGGACGACCGCGTAGCGGTGCACGGCACCCAGGACCAGCCGTTTTCCCGTGAAATCGTCTGTTTTGATATTGAGACCACCGGCTTGAACGTGACTACCGAGGCGATCACGGAGATCGGCGCGGTGGTACTCAAGGACGGGCAGATCACCGACCGGTTCCAGACCTTTGTCAATCCCGGTCGCCACTTGACGCCGGAGATCGTCGGCTTGACCGGCATTACCGACGCGATGCTGCAAGACGCGCCGCAACCGAAGGAGGCGCTGGAGGCGTTTTTATCCTTCGTGGCAGGGCGTCCGCTGGCGGCGCATAACGCGGAATTTGACGTGAGTTTTATCCGCAAGGGCTGTGAGGAGGCGGGGCTTGCCTTCGATCCCACCTATGTGGACACACTGGTTCTGGCGCAGAATTTGCTGCCGGAGCTGAATAAGCACAAACTGGACGTCGTGGCGGAGCATCTGGATCTGCCGTCGTTCAACCACCACCGCGCCAGTGATGACGGCGCCATGGTGGCGTATATGCTGATCCCGTTCTTTGAGAAGATGGAGCGGGAGCTGGGCATCCACTGCATACAGCAGATCAATGAAGCTATGCTCCCGTTGCGTGCCAGAGGATGCCGCTCCGGGCGCTATCCCAAGCACATCATTATTCTGGCGAAGAACAAACTGGGACTCAAGCACTTGTATCAGCTTGTGACCAAGTCCAATCTGGAGCATTTCCGCAAAGTCCCCATTATCACAAAGTCGGATCTGATCGCGTATCGCGAGGGATTGCTCATCGGCTCGGCGTGCGAGGCGGGAGAAGTGTTTCGCGCCATCACCGACCACAAGGAGTGGGCGGAGCTGAAGCGGATCGCCTCGTTCTACGACTATCTGGAGATCCAGCCGGTGTGCAACAACGCTTTTATGCTGCGAAACGGAGCGGTGAGCAGCGTGGAGGATCTGCAGGAGCTGAACCGCACGGTGGTGCGCCTCGGCGAAGAGCTGGGCAAGCCGGTATGCGCCACGGGTGACGTTCATTTTCAGGAGCCGGAGGATGAGATCTATCGCCATATCCTGCTTGCCAGCAAGAGGTTTACCGACGCCAACGAGCCTCTGCCGCTCTACTTTAAAACCACCGACGAGATGTTGGAGGAGTTTTCCTATTTGGGCGAGGAAAAGGCGCTGGAGGTGGTGGTGAAGAACCCCTGCGCCATTGCCGATCAGGTGGAGGAGATCGAACTTCTGCCGGCAGGACAGCTCTTTCCGCCCCGTCTGGAAAACTCCGAGCAGGAGCTGAACCGGCTGGTCTGGGATAAGTGCCACGCCCTCTACGGCGATGAGCCGCCCAAGCTGATCGCAGACCGTTTGAACGTGGAGCTGAGCGGTATTCTGGGAAAATACGACGTGGTGTATATGTCGGCACAGAAGCTGGTACAGCGCAGTCTGGAAAACGGCTATCTGGTAGGTTCCCGTGGCAGCGTAGGCTCTTCTCTGGCGGCGTATATGGCAGGAATCACCGAGGTGAACTCTCTGCCGCCCCATTATCGCTGTCCCAACTGTAAGCATACGGAATTCGTCACCGACGGGCGGTACGGCTGCGGCGCGGATATGCCGGACGCGGTCTGTCCGGAATGCGGCGCGCCCTACGCGAAGGATGGTTTTGACATTCCGTTTGAAACGTTTTTGGGATACGGCGGCGGCAAGGTGCCGGATATCGATTTGAACTTCTCCGGGGAGTATCAGGCGCGCGCTCATCGCCACGCCATCGAAATGTTCGGACAGAGTCAGGTGTTCCGCGCCGGTACCATCAGCACACTGGCGGAGAAAACCGCCAAGGGCTTCGTGCTGAAGTATAAGGAGGAGAACGGTCTGGACTTCGGCACAGCGGAGCTGGACCGGCTGGCAAAGGGCTGTGAAGGGGTGCGCCGCACCACGGGGCAGCATCCCGGCGGTCTGGTGGTGGTGCCGGACGATATGGACGTGGAGGATTTCACCGCCGTACAAAATCCGGCGGATGACGTTGAGGCCGACCAGAAGACCACCCATTTTGAGTATCACTGCATGGAGGATAATCTCCTCAAGCTGGATATGCTGGGGCACGATGACCCCACCATCATCCGCATGCTGGAGAACCTGACCGGCGTAAACGCGCGAGAGATCCCCCTGGACGATCCCGACACCATGAGCATTTTTACCAGCTCGAAAGTATTGGGGTTTGAGGACGACCCGATCCTCGGTCCCACCGGCGCCGTGGCGATCCCGGAATTCAACACCCGTTTTACGCGCAACATGCTGGTAGATACCAAACCCACCGATTTCAACACACTGGTGCGTTTGTCCGGCTTTTCCCACGGTACGGACGTGTGGCTGGGCAACGCCAGAGAGCTGATCGTAGGCGGCACGGCGTCGGTTCTGGAGACCGTGGGCTGCCGTGACGATATCATGCTCTACCTCATCCGCATGGGTCTTGACCCGAAGATGTCCTTTAAGATCATGGAAGCGGTCCGCAAGGGCAAGGTGAAAAAGGGCAAGGCTGACGACTGGGGGAAGTGGGTAGAGGAGATGCACCGCCACGACGTGCCCCAGTGGTATATTGATTCTCTGGCGAAGATCGGGTATCTCTTCCCGAAGGCTCACGCCGTGGCGTACGTGATGATGGCATTTCGTATCGCGTGGTTCAAGGTGCATCATCCGCTGGCGTTTTACGCCACGTTTTTCACCGTGCGCGCCAAGGCGTTCGACGCGGAGTATTGCTGTGCCGGAATGGATGCGGTGAAGCGGAAGATCCGAGAGATCGAGAACAATAAAGACGCCACCGACGTGGAGCAGAATCTGCTGGTCACGCTGGAGGTGTGCTACGAGTTCTATCTTCGGGGGTTCCACTTTGACACCATCGATATCATGCGCTCCGACGCGGTGAATTTCGTGGTGACGGAGAACGGACTCCTGCCGCCCTTCGTCAGTGTTCGCGGACTGGGCGAGGCGGCGGCGCAGGACGCGGTGGAAAAGCGTCAGGGACGCAGTTTTATCTCCATTGAGGAGTTCGCGGCGTGCTGCAGTAAGCTGTCCAAGACCCATATTGAACAGCTCCGGGCGTTAGGCGCCTTCGCCGGATTGCCGGAGACCAGTCAGGTCAGCCTGTTTTAAAAGATAAGAGCGCGGCGGAGATCGTTTGTGATCTCCGCCGCGCTGTTCATATCACCGTTTATGCCGCGAGCTCCGTTTGCTTTTTCTTCGGGAACGATATTTGCGCCAGCACCACCGCCGCCAACATCAAAGCGCATCCGACGTACTCACGCACCGTCATACGCTGGTGGAGAAGTACGGCGCCTGCGATCACCGCAAAGACCGATTCCGTGCTCAAAAGGATGGTGACCACCGTGGGGTTGGTGCCTTTTTGCGCCAGGATCTGCAAGGTGTACGCGCCGCAGCTGGAAAAAACCCCCACGTAGAGAAGGGGCAGGATACAGGCGCGGACGGCGTCCCACGAGGGATGCTCCAGAAGCACCATGCCCAGCGTTGACCAGACCGCCAGCGCCGCGAATTGCGCCAGGGAAAGCTTGATCCCGTCCACCTTTGCCACAAAATAGTCGATCACGTAGATATGCACCGTGTAGCACACGGAACAGGCGATCACCAGAAGATCGCCTGTCTCCACCGTGAAATCGCCCTTGATACACAGAAGATACAGCGCCGCCGCGCCTAACAGCGCGCCGATCCAGACCGAAAGGGAGACCCGCTTTTTTAAAAACACTCCGGCGATCGGCACCAGAACGATATAGAGCGCCGTAAGAAAGCCGGCCTTGCCGCCCTCCGTGCCCAAAACGATACCGGCCTGCTGAAAAACGGAGGCGGCGGTCAGCGCCGTGCCGCAACAGACGCCGCCGATGACAAGGTGCTTCCGCTCGGCTTTTTTCTCCGCCGGCGTGATCGCCGCCTTTTTCTCCCGGCGGAACGCGTTGAATAGAAACAGTACCGCCGGCAACACCGCCACGGCGATATAGGAGCGCGCCGCGTTATAGGTAAAGGCGCCTATATGGTCGGCGCAGACGTCCTGCGCGGCAAAGGCGGTACCCCAGATAAACGCCGCCAGAAGGGGGAACACGATCTGGCGCACGGTGCGACTTTCTTTCATACCTGCTCCTCACCGTCCTGCGCCTCACGATCCTGCGCCGGCGGCGTTTCTGCCGGCAGGGGATGGACGTGCCAGCGGAATTTGTTTTCCCGGTGATGGATCAGCCGGTCGATATTGCCGCGGTGGCAGTAGACCACCAATCCAGACAAAACCGCACACAGGAGTAGATGCACCCACTGTCCGCCAAAGACGAAGCAGGCGGTGACGGGAATGCTCAACGAGGCGCACACCGAGCCCAGCGATACGTACCGCGTGGTGAGCCACAGCAGCAAGAAAAGACCCCACGCCACCAGCGCAATGCGCCAATCCATCATGATCACCAGTACGCCGCCGGAGAGAATGCCCTTGCCGCCCTTAAAGCCGAAGAAGACAGGGAAGATATGACCCAGCTCACAGCCGATACCGGCAATGAGCACGCCCAGCAGCCAATCCTGCATCACGTGCCGGAGCATAAAGCCGCCGATCAGCGCGGCAAGAACGGTTTTCCCCATGTCGATGGCGATGACCGCCAGAGCGTACTTCGCCCCGTAGGTGCGGTAGAAGTTGGTCAAACCGGCGTTGCCGCTCCCGTGGCGGCGCACGTCGTCACCGATAAGAAAGTGAGATACCATGACCGAACCGTTGATACAGCCGAAGAAATAACCCATCAACAGCACCACGGCGATAATAAACGCACGAAACATCAGTTGTCCTCCTCGCCCTTTTGGCGGATACTCAAAATGACCGGTGTGCCTTCCAGACCGAATACGCCGCGGATCTGGTTTTCCAGATACCGGCGGTAGGAAAAGTGAAAGAGCTTCTTATCGTTGCAAAATACCACAAAGTGGGGCGGCTTGATCCCTACCTGGGTCATATAGTAGATCTTCAGCCGTCTGCCCTTGTCGGTGGGCGGCTGGACGCGGGTCTGTGCGTCCGCCAGCACGGAGTTGAGCATTCCGGTGGTAATACGCATGGCGGATTGATCGTTTACGTAGTTGATAAGAGAAAACAGCCGGTCGATCCGCTGGCCGGTCAGGGCGGAAATAAAGAGGATGGGGGCGTACGTCATATAGCTAAGATCACGCCGGATCTCCTCGCGCATCCTATCCATGGTCTTGCCGTCTTTTTCCACGGCGTCCCACTTGTTGACCACGATGATGCACGCCTTCCCGGCCTCGTGGGCAAGACCTGCCACCTTGGTATCCTGCTCCGTCACACCGTCCTGCGCGTCCAGCAGGATCAAACACACGTCACTCCGCTCGATCGCCATGGTGGCGCGCAAGACGCTGTATTTCTCGATCGCGTCGTCCACCTTGGCTTTTCTACGCATACCGGCGGTGTCGATAAAGTTATACTTGCCGGATTCGTTTTCAAAATAGCTGTCGATGGCGTCACGGGTAGTGCCTGCCACGTCACTGACGATGACGCGCTCTTCACCTAAAATGCGGTTGGTCAGGCTGGATTTTCCCACGTTCGGACGGCCAATGATAGCGACCTGGATCACGTCGGAATCCTCTTCCGCCTCCGTCTGGGGCGGAAAATGCGCCACACAGGCGTCCAGCAGATCGCCGGTGCCGTGCCCGTGTACAGCGGAAACGGCGATGGGATCGCCCAATCCCAAATTGTAAAACTCATAGAAATCCGGGTCGGCGGCGCCGGTGGCGTCCATCTTGTTCACCGCCAGCACGATGGGTTTTCCGGAGCGCTGCAGGAGATTCGCCACCTCCTGATCGGAGGCGGTGAGCCCGCTTTTGATATCGGTCACCAGAACGATGACCGTGGCATTGTCAATGGCGATTTGCGCCTGCTGACGCATGAACTGAAGGATCTGACTGTCGGTACCCGGCTCAATGCCGCCGGTATCCACCAGCGTAAAGCGGCGGCCTACCCACTCGCACTCGCCGTAGATCCGGTCCCGGGTGACGCCGGGCGTGTCCTCCACGATGGACAGCCGCTGCCCGATCAGTTTATTGAAAAGCATGGATTTGCCCACGTTGGGGCGCCCCACGATGGCTACCAAAGGTTTTGACATAGTCAACCTCCTACTGATGAAAACATGGCGTCCGCCAGATCGCCGCCGTCTGTGCCGACGATCTCCACGGGGCAGCCTAATTCCTGCGCCAGACGCTCTACGGTATAATCGTCCAGAAACACCGTCTCTCCGTGGCGCAGCATGTGAAGCGGCAGCAGCACCCGTCCCGGCGAGGGGTAACGCTTCAGCTGTGCCGCCAGATCGCCGCCGGTGAGCAGACCTGCCACGTCAATGGTATGACCGAAGAAATCGTTGTCGATCCCCGCTACCTGACCTTCGAGGGAGGGGAACCGCTCCTGCGCCCGGCGCAGGAGATCGCGCAAAAAGCCTTCGGCGGCGCGCCCGGTGGCGATCGTGAAGAACGACGGCTCCCGGGGCGGATCCATTAGATCCAGTGCCTGCATGAATTCCTGCTCCAGAGACCGGAGCATCCCTACGCCGTTTTCCAGTTGCCGGAACTCCTCGTAATAAGAGGCGTCCGGTAATTCCCGTCCGGCGCGCAGATACAGCTCATCAGCGCAGAAGAACATCCGCGTTCCGAACCGGGAGAGCGCCGATGCGCCGTATTCATCCGCAATATCGATGATCTCGCCGGCGGTCTTCTGATCTACCGGACGGAGCTTGGCAAGACCCTGCCGGTATTTCGTGATTCCCACCGGCACGATGGAACAGCTGTGGAACCCCATATCCATGAGATCGCCCAGCGTGCGCCGGAGCTGATCGCCGTCATTCCAGCCGGGACAGACCACGATCTGCCCGTTCATTTCGATCCCGGCTTTGCCAAAGGCGCGCATATAGTCAAGGGACCGTTCCGCCTGTTTATTGCCCAGCATTACGCAGTGGAGCTTGGGATCCGTGGCGTGCACGGAAACGTTGATGGGGGAGATGTGCAGATCGATGATCCGCTGTGCCTCACGCTCCGTGAGATTCGTCAGGGTGATATAATTGCCCAGCAGGAAGGATAGACGCGCGTCGTCATCCTTTATATAAAGGCTTTGGCGCATCCCCGGCGGCATTTGATCCACGAAGCAGAAAATGCAGTGGTTGGCGCACCGGCGCATCTCGTCCATCAGATAGGTATCGAAATTCAACCCCAGATCCACGCCCTCCGGCTTGCGGATGCGAACGGTGTGCTCACTGCCGTCGCTCCGGCGGAGGCGGAGCTGTACCTTGGCGTCATAGCCGTAGAACCGATAGTCCAGCACGTCCGCGACAGCGTGTCCGTTGATGGCGAGCAACTGCTCGCCCGGAGTGATATGAGCCCGCTGTGCAGGGCTGTTTGCATCCACGGAAGCGATCAAAGTGCTCATGGCGCGACCTCAGAATAAGATAATATAGTATTATAGCCGAAAGCATCGTCGTTGGCAAGGGGCGAATCGCGCGGCTCTTGCAAATTACGGGCCGGGTTGCTATACTGAACCTTGAAGAATCAGTACCACAGCAGGGAGGCGGAAATATGGTTCTCATTCGCGACGCGACGATGGCGGATTGTCCGCGACTTTTGGAGATCTACGGCTATTACGTGCGCCATACGGCGATCTCTTTTGAATATGCGGTACCGTCACAGGAGGCGTTTGAAAAGCGCATGGAGACCACCATGCGGCGCTACCCTTATCTGGTAGCGGAGGAGGACGGCGCCGTGCTGGGATACGCCTACGCAGGACCTTTTGCCGCTCGCGCGGCGTACGACTGGGACTGCGAGGTGACGGTCTACGTGGATCGCTCCGACCGGAAACGGGGCGTTGGGCGGTTGCTCTATCACGCCTTGGAACAGGCGCTCCGGCACATGGGGATCGTCAACCTGTACGCCTGCGTGGCGTACCCGGAGCGGGACGACGAGTATCTGACCGGCAACAGCATCGATTTTCACCGGCATATGGGTTATGAGGAACAGGGGCGCTTTCCGTGCTGCGGCTATAAGTTCGGGCGCTGGTATCATATGGCGTGGCTGGGGAAGCGGATCGGCACGTGCCACGCGTGCCAGAGGGCGGTCCAGCCGTACAGAACACAGGCGGCGGCGGACAAAAAGTAAGGGAGGGAAGACAGAGCTTCCCTCCCAACAAGGACACACGATTACTTTTCCGCCGCCACGGACTTGATGACCTTGAGCTCGCGGCCGTTATAGGTACCGCATTCCGGGCACATTCTGTGAGGCAGATGCAGCGCGCCGCACTTGGGGCATGCCACCAAACCGGGAGCCGCCAGCTTCCACACGGAGCTGCGTCTTTTGTTGCGTCTTTGCTTGGATACTTTTCCTTTCGGGACTGCCATGTTGACACCTCCTTGGTCGTAACTGCCTGGGCAGTAATTTATAGTGGGTCGCTCGCCGTCACCGCTCCAACAGACTTGCCAGCTTCATGAGCCGGGGGTCTGTTTCTTTTTTGCACCGGCACGGCTCCACGTTCAAATTGGCGCCGCAACCGCCGCAAAGACCTTTGCAATCCGGCGAACAGAGAATCTTCATGTCCATGGCAAGGATAAACGCGGTACGCGCCAGCGTGGCAAGATCTACCGTATCATCTTCCAAAAGAACGATCTCTTCGTTATCGTCAAACTGCTTTTCCTCCGCCAGAACACAGGCATAGGACGCGGATTTCGGGAGATCGAACTCGGTCAGACACCGATCGCACACGGCGCAAAGCGTTGTCTGCGCTGTCAGCTCACACAGCAGGACGCCTGCCTCGTTCCGCACCACGCCGTCCACAGCGACGGGGCGTGAGACAGGGCGCATACCGCCGAACGTCAAGTCGCTCAAGTCCATGGTGAAATGGAACTCCTCGCGCTTACCCGGCGTATGCAACAGCTTGTTGACGTTCAGACGCATAACACACCTCGCAATGACACGACTGATATTATAGTAGATGACAAGGCGCTTGTCAAACATTTTCTCACAAATATTTTGACTTTTTTCCAAAAAGAGATAGAATAGGAGGGGAATGGGAGAGGAGGCGAACTTATGCGCGAGTTGACCGTGGGGAAAAACGACGCGGGAATGCGGCTGGACCGTTTTATATCCAAGTCGGTCCCCGGATTGCCGGCAGGTCTTATGCAAAAGTACATCCGCTGTAAAGATATCAAGCATAACGGCGCCAGGGCGCAGCGCGACGCGCGGCTGCAGGAGGGGGACGTACTTTCTCTCTATATCAGCGACGCGTTTTTTGAAGCGCCTCAGGAGGACGACCGGTTTTACTCCGCCTTTACGCCTCATTTGGATATTCTCTATGAAGATGAAAATCTGTTGCTTCTGAACAAAAGGCCGGGTCTTGTAGTGCATGCCGACGAGACGGAGAAGGTGAATACGCTGATCCACCACGTGCAGGCGTATTTATACCAAAAAGGGGAGTGGGATCCTCGCAAGGAAAACAGCTTTACACCTGCTCTGTGCAACAGGATAGACCGCAACACCGGCGGTATCGTGTTGGCGGCGAAAAACGCCGAAACCCTCCGCATCCTCAATGAAAAGATCCGCAGCCGGGAGATCGGGAAACACTATCTGTGTATCACCGTCGGGCGGCCGCGCCCCACCGAGGGGACGATCCGCTGTTTTCTCCTGAAAGATGAAAAGCACAATACGGTGTCGGTCTATCACCGCCCTGTCAGCGGCGGTAAGACGGCGGTGACCCACTATAAAACGCTCCAAAACCGCGGTGAACTGAGTCTGGTGGAAGTATCGCTGGAAACGGGACGAACCCACCAGATCCGCGCTTCCTTTGCGGATATGGGTTGCCCGTTGCTGGGAGACGGGAAATACGGCAGGGGCGAGGTAAACCGCCGCTGCGGACAGACCCGACAGGCGTTGTGGGCCTATCGCGTCAGCTTTGATCTGCCCACCGACGCAGGCTGCCTGAACTATCTGCGCGGCCGCAGTTTCACGGTGAAAAACGTGCCGTTTTTGCAGACGTTTTTCCCGGAAAAATGATGCGATTCCGGCAGGTAAATCGACGAAAATTTGCTTGACAAATCCCATGAAATCGTGTATCATAGTTTTGTTGTAAAGGCAAAATACTTTACAGGAGGAGATGCATCCGTGAAAAGCCAGACGTTTCGCATGACCATGCTTTATGATTTTTACGGCGAACTCCTCACCGAGCGGCAAAAGGAGTTTTACGATCTCTATTACAACGAGGATCTGTCCTTGAGCGAGATCGCCGAGAACTACGGCGTTTCCCGGCAAGGCGTGCGTGACGTGATCATCCGTGCCGAAGCGGTGATGAACGACGTGGAGGAGAAGACCGGCATCGTGAAGCGATTTATGGGACTGCAGGCGAAGATCGGCGCCATTGAGGACGCCGCCCGTCAACTGCGGGAGCTGAACTACCGCCGTTATGAAAATCCCGAGTTGGGGCGCTTGGCAGATATCATCGAGAAGAATATCGCCGCGCTGAAGGAGTAACGGGGCATGGCCTTTGAGGGATTGAGCGAAAAACTGAACACAGCGTTCCGCCGTTTGCGCGGCAAAGGCCGGCTGACGGAGGATGACGTACGCGCCGGGATGCGCGAGGTGCGTCTTGCGTTGCTGGAAGCGGACGTCAGCTATAAGGTGGTCAAGGATTTCGTCGCCA
>DBWU01000059.1:9470-9826 GCA_002309395.1 Oscillospiraceae bacterium UBA1230 | reverse complement strand
AGGTGGTGAAGATCGTCAACGAGGAGTTGACGGCGCTGATGGGCGGTGCCAATGCGCGGCTCACCTTCGCGCCCCATCCGCCCACCGTGGTGATGATGGTGGGTCTGCAGGGCGCAGGTAAAACCACNNGGCGCCAAGCTGGCGGGCTTGATGCGCCGGCAGTTCGGCAAGCGGCCTTTGCTGGCGGCGTGCGACGTATACCGTCCTGCCGCTATTACCCAGTTGCAGGTCGTGGGCGGACAGTTGGATATTCCCGTGTTTGAAGAGGGGCAGAGCGACCCGGTCGCCATTGCGCGCCACGCGGTCGCCTACGCGAAAGATCACGGATTTGACATGGTGTTTCTGGACACCGCCGG
>DBWU01000059.1:0-9396 GCA_002309395.1 Oscillospiraceae bacterium UBA1230 | reverse complement strand
GACGCCATGACCGGCCAGGACGCGGTGAACGCCGCCACCGCCTTTGACGAGGCGCTGGGAATCGACGGCGTACTGCTGACCAAGCTGGACGGCGACGCCCGGGGCGGCGCGGCGCTTTCCATTCGTGCCGTTACCGGTAAACCCATCAAATTCGCCGGTACCGGCGAAAAGCTGGATATGATCGAGCTGTTCCATCCCGAGCGGATGGCGTCCCGTATTTTAGGGATGGGGGACGTTTTATCGTTCATTGAAAAGGCGGAACAGCAGTTTGATGAGAAGCAGGCGCAGAAGCTGGAGGAGAAGCTGCGGAAAAACCGCTTCACCCTTTCCGACTATCTGGAGCAGATGGAGCAGATCCAGCGCATGGGCGATTTGAGCCAGTTGATCGGCATGCTGCCCGGTCAGATGACCAAGGGGTTCGATCCCGGTCAGATCGACGAGCGGCAGTTTGCACGCAACAAAGCCATCATCCAGTCCATGACGCCGCTGGAGCGCGAGAATCCCCGGATCCTTAACGCGGGGCGTAAGCGCCGGATCGCCGCCGGATGCGGTCTGGAGGTGGTGGACGTGAACCGCCTCATCAAGTCCTATGAGATGCTGCAGGAGCTGACCCGTTCCATGTCTCGCGGCAGGATGCCCAATCTGGGCGCCATGGGCGCTATGGGCGGCAGAGGCGGCGCCATGCACGGCTTCGGGCGGAAAAAGCGTTGGAAATAAGTGCATCAAGAGCATTTATTCATACATGAAATTTTTATGTTGGAGGAAAAAAACAATGGTCAAGATTCGTTTGAGAAGAATGGGCGCTAAGAAAGCTCCTTTCTACCGCGTCGTGGTGGCGGATTCCCGTTATCCCCGTGACGGCCGCTTCATCGAGGAGATTGGTACTTACAATCCCTGCGTCAGCCCTGCTGAGATCAAGATCGACGCCGAGCGCGCCAAGGAGTGGATCGCTACCGGCGCTCAGCCCACTGATACGGTTCGCGCTCTGCTGAAAAAGGTCGACGTTCTGTAAGGCGGGGACACAGTCATGAAGGAACTGTTGCTCTACATTGCCAAAAGCCTTGTCACACAGCCGGATCAGGTCAGTGTGACCGAGGTGGAGCAGGGTGACGAGCTGACGCTGGAGTTGCGTGTCGCTCCCGAAGATATGGGAAAGGTGATCGGCCGGCAGGGCAGGATCGCCAAGGAGATCCGCACCGTCGTGCGCTCTTACGCCCAGCGAAAAGGCATTAAAGTCTCCGTGGACATCGTAGACTGAATCCAAAGAAAAACGGCTTGCTGTTTTGTACGGCAGGCCGTCTTTTTTTATGCCCGAAATCCCGACTCGCCGTCATATCCGGGGACAACCTCTCATATAGTGGGTTAGCAACGAACGAAGGAGTGATCGCTTTTGAATGCATCGGCGGACGGATCCCGCTTTGCCCGTGCGGTATCCATACTGCCGCCCCGCCTCCAACGCCTGACGGAGCGGCTTTCTCAAGAGGAAAAGGCGGTGGCGGAGGAACTGCGGTTGCGAAGCGGACAGGCGCCCGGCGTGGTGCTTCCGGGCGGCGAAGTGCGTTTGGGCGATGGCGTGACGGTGACGCCGGAGGATCTGGAGCAGATCTGTGACCGGGTCACCGGCTATTCCCGTTACCTATCCTCGGAAACGGTGCGGCAGGGGTATCTGACGGCGGAAGGCGGCTTTCGTATCGGGGTGTGCGGTACCGCTGTGATGCGCGACGGCGCGGTGAAGGACCTGCGTGGTATTTCCTCTCTGACGATCCGCATCAGCCGCGCCTGTACCGACGCGGCACAAACGCTGCTGCCCGTGCTCTATCCCGAAAACGCTGTTTGCAGCACGCTGATCCTTTCGCCGCCGGGACTGGGAAAAACCACCCTGTTGCGCGATCTGATCCGCACGCTCTCCGACGGCTGCGGCGTCCTGCCGCCGTATCGGGTGGCGGTGGCTGATGAGCGGGGCGAGATCGCCGTGATGCGCGACGGACGGGCGCAGATGGACGTGGGAGGTCATACGGATGTGCTGGACGGCTGTCCCAAGGCGCTGGCGATCCCCATGCTGCTGCGCAGCGCCGCGCCGCAGATCATCGCAGTAGATGAGATCACGGTGCAGGAGGATCTTTCCGCCATGTTTGCCGCCGCCAACTGCGGCGTGGCGTTGCTGGCTACCGTACACGCCGCCTCCTGCAGCGAGTTGCTGGAAAAACCGCTTTTTAAACGCCTGCTGCGTATGAGCGTATTTAAAAAGGCGGTGGTGATCCGCATGGCGGAGGGGCGCCGCGTCTACGACGTGGAATCGCTGTGAAGCTGCTGGGCGCGTTGTGTATCCTCTCCGGCGGCGCGGGAGGTTTTCTCGCCTTTCTTGCCTCGGCGCGCCGGGAGTTGCGCCTTTTGTGGGATCTTTCGCAAGCTGTGGGACTGCTCCAAAGCGGCGTGCGGTGGAAAAAGATCCCGGTGCCGCGGATCGTTGACGATCTGTCGGCAAGGGAAATGTCGGGCGTTTACTTCCGAAGGGTAACGGACGGACTGAAAAGTAATCTACCTTTACAGTGCGCTTGGGAAAAGGGATTTGAAGATCTGCCCGGCGAATACGGCGCGGCAATTCGTGCCATGGAGTGGGGCGGCGATGAAAAGCAGGTACTGGGTGCGTTGGAGTATCTCCGTCTGACGCTTTGCGCCCAGTATGAACGGCGCCGGGAGGAACTGCGACGCAAAGGGCGGTTGTCCGCGGCGGCGGCGCTGTGCCTTGCCGGGGTATTGGTGGTGATTCTGGCATGATGTTGAGGGTACGGGATGGACGTTGAACTGATCTTTAAAATTGCCGCCGTGGGTATTCTCGTGGCGGTGCTGAATCAGCTGCTGATCCGCAGCGGACGGGAAGAGCAGGCGATGATGACCACGCTGGCAGGGCTGGTGGTGGTCATGATGCTGTTACTGCAGAAGATCAGCGACCTGTTTCTGCTGGTCAAGTCTCTGTTCGCGCTGTAACCGTGGAAACGATCGTTCGGATCGGCGCCGTCTGTGTATTAGGCGCTGTCACGGCGCTGTATTTGGCGCGGTATCTGCCGGAATCCGGCATGATGATCGCGCTGGCGGTCTGCGCCGTGGCGGGTGCGGTGCTGCTGACGCCGCTGGGCGAGATCCTCACTTTCGCGCAGGCAATGGCGGCGTGGGGCGGCGTGGAGGAGAGCGTTTTCCATCCGCTGCTGAAGACCGTGGGGATCGCCATACTGTCCCGTCTGGGGGCGGAACTGTGCCGTGACGCGGGACAAAACGCGTTGGCGGCATTGGCGGAATTGGGCGGCGCGGTGGGCGCGCTACTGGTATCGCTGCCGCTTTTACAGGCGGTATGGGAACTGTTGGAGGGTTTGGTGTGAAGAGCTTGCGTGGTGCGGTGTGCGCCGTGCTGCTGGTAATATCCGCGGTGGTGACGGCATGGGGCGAGGATAGCGTACCGGCGGAGCTTTTTGACGCGCTTACGCCGGAAGCGGAGGCGCAGATGGAACAGATTATCTCCGGCGGTGAGCCGCAAAATCTGCTGCTCAACGGGCTTTCTTATATCCGGCAATATCTACTGGAGAACGTTTTTTCCGCATTTCGCGATCAGCTTGCCGGCGCGGTCATGATCCTGGCGGTGGTGATCCTGTGCGGTATATCCGCACAGCTCTGTCCCGGCGAGCAAGGCGCCGGGACGGTGACGCTGGCAGGGGCGCTGGCGATCACACTACTGGCGGTAGGCGGCGTTCGCTCCATGCTGGGAACGGGGCAGGAGACCATCGACGCGCTGGACGTGTTCTCCAAGACGCTCTTGCCGACGCTGGCGGGNNCCGCCTCATCCGGCGGCTTGATCAGCGCCAGCGTACAGCAGGTGACGACGGTGATGTTTGCCGACTTTTTGATGACGCTCATCCGGCAGGTGCTGATGCCGGTGGTGTGCGTATATATCGCCGTGGCGGTGGCGGAAGCTCTTTTGCCTCAGCACCCCGTCAAACGGCTTCGGGGCGGTATCGGCAAAGCGGTCACCTGGGCGCTGACGGTGATGCTGGTGCTCTTTACCGGCTATTTGACGGTGTCCGGCTCCGTGGCCGCGTCCTCCGACGCGCTGACGCTGCGCCTGACGCGCACCGCCATCGGAACGGCGGTGCCGGTGGTGGGCGGTATCATCTCTGAGGCGACGGAAAGCGTGCTGGCAGGGGCGGGACTGCTGAAAAACTCCATCGGGGTGTTTGGTATGCTGGGGGTGCTGATGATCTGTCTTACACCGTTTTTGCACCTGGCGGTGCAGTATCTCACCTTTAAACTTACGGCGTTTTTCGCCTCGCTGGCGGGCTCGGAACCGCTGGTGGAACTGATCAACGCGTTAGGCACCGCTTTTGCGCTGGTGCTGGGAATGGCGGGTTCGTGCGCCATACTGCTGTTGATCTCGGTTTCATCCACCGTGTCGGCGGTGCGGACGTGATCGGGGGAGAGATACGCCCGTGGCTGTTGGGGATCGCCGCGGCGGTACTGATCATCACGGCGGCGTACGCCGTGACTCCCGGCGGAAAAACGCGCACGGCGATCCGGTTTTGCGCCGGCGTACTGCTGATCTGGATGCTGCTCCGGCCGCTGGTCGGGTGGAACGCGGATCGGTTCGGCGACTCCTTCAGCACCGCAAGCCGGAGCATTGATCAGCAGATCGAACAATATCGGGAGGAGAACATGAAACGCATGGAACGGGTCATAGCGGAGAAGACGGAAGCATATATTGCGGACAAAGGAGCCGAATGGGGGATCGCGTGTCATCCGCAGGTGGAGACACAGCGCCGGGACGGCGTCGCCTATCCCTACCGGGTGGTCATGGACGTACCGATGCACCGGGGACTGTCCGCCTATCTTACCGAGCAGTTGGATATACCGCCTGAGCGGCAGATCTGGCAGGAGGGGTAGAGATGAAGACGGTGGCATGGAAAAAGATTCTGGGGAAGTACAAGTTTCCGCTGCTGATCCTCTTGGCGGGCGTACTGCTGATGGTGATACCGTCGCTGGGAAAAAAGACCTCCGGGGAGGATACGGCGGCGTCAGCTTCGGCGGACTACTCGCTGGAGGAGATAGAGCGCCGGATGGAAGACGTGCTTTCCCAGATCGACGGCGTGGGAAAAATGCGCTTACTGCTCACGGTATCCGGCGCGTCGCAGCTCTGTCTTGCTCAGGACGTGGACAGCGGTTCCGACCGCGACCGGCGTGAAACAGTGACCGTCAATCGCGGCAGCGGCTATCAGGAGGTGGTGGTGACCGGCGAGGTATATCCAGCGTATCAAGGAGCGGTGATCGTATGCCAGGGCGCAGGCAGCAGTGCGGTGCGTCTGGCACTCATCGAGGCGGTATCTGCCTTGACCGGTTTGACCGCCGATAAGATCGCAATCGAAAAGTGGAAACGTTCATAGGAGGGTAAGGCATGAAAACTATTTGGAAAAAACGCGCGGTGATCGCAAGCGTTTTGCTGCTGGTATGCGCGGCAGTGTATCTGAACTGGCGCTACTCCGGGCAGGTGAGGGACAGCTCGAAGGTGTTGGGGGAATCTACGCTGGTCAGCGCCGGACAGACGCCGCCGGAAACGGAGGAAGTATCCGCTCCCGTGGCGGAGGCGGACGACTACTTTGCCACGGCGCGGCTGAGCCGCAAACAGGCGCGTGACAGCGCCATCAGCATGCTCCAGACGGCGGAAGTGGACGAGAACGCCGACGAGGATACGCTCAACGAGGCGTCCAAGACGTTGCAGGTGCTGGCGGCATACACCGTGGCGGAATCCCAGATCGAAAGTCTCGTCACTGCAAAAGGCTATCCGGACTGCGTAACGTTTATGGGCGAGGAGTCTGTCAGCGTGGTGGTTTCGGCGCCGGAGGGGTTGACCGCCACCGACGTGGCGCGTATCAAGGATATCGTGGTCAGCGAAACGGATTACACGCCGGAACAGATCAAGATCCTGGAGGCAAATTAACTGTTGTAATTTCCCCGGGGAAATGGTATACTGACGGTGTATGGTCCAACCAAAGACAACGACAGTGAGGAGAGCGTTTTGCTATGGCTGAGAATAAAGAGTACGTGGTTCGTCAGGAAGAAGCCGGCAATATCCAGATCTCGGAAGAAGTGATCGCCAATCTCGCCGCCGCCACCGCGCAGGAGGTAGACGGTGTAGGCGGATTGCTCAGCGGCAACGTGTCCGATCTGGTGGGCGGCAAGAAGATGACCATCAAAGGCGTGCGGGTCGAGATGGAGGAGGAAGGACTGGTCGTACATCTCTTTTTGACCATCCGTTACGGCTGTGAGATCGCGGACGTGGCAAGCAAGGTGCAGCAGGCGGTGTTCAACACGCTGGAAGGCGCTACCGGCTTCAAAGTTCGCGCGGTGAATGTACACGTCGGCGGCATCAGCTTTAACTAAACGATCTACGAGAGAGAAAAGGGATTTGCAGTTATGACACGCAGTACCGCACGGGAGATCGCTGCCCATCTGGCTTATGAATTGAGCTTTACCGAACTGCCGGTGGAGGAGTTTTTAGAACAGCGTCTTTGCCCGGAGCACTTTGAGGCGCTGGCGCCGGAATGTCCGCTGTATGGCGAGATGCCCAATGAAAAGCAAAAGGCGTATATTTGCCGCTTGATCCGCGGCGTGGGGGAACACGCCGCCGAGCTGGACGATTACATCGGGAAGTACGCCCAGGGCTGGCGTTTTGAGCGCATTTCGCTCATGGCCTCCGCCTTGATGCGGATCGCCATGTACGAGGTGCTCTATATGCCGGATATTCCCAACGCCGCCGCCATCAACGAGGCGGTGGAGCTGGCGAAAAAATACGAGGCGCCGGAAACGGTGCGGTTTCTCAACGGGATCCTGGGCAGTTTTGTGCGCGGAGAGATCCGGGATTGAGAGTGGTTTCAGGCAGGGCGCGGCGGCGCTCTGCCTTTCCCTGTACAGGAGAGGAGGATGCCTGTGGAGCAGAGGATCTACTCTGTTGCCGAGATCAACGGCGATATTAAAAAGCTTATTGACGGCGCGCCGGAGCTGGGCGCCGTGCTGATCCGCGGCGAGCTGTCCAACTATAAGATCTATCCCTCCGGGCATCACTATTTCACACTCAAAGACAGTGAAAGCTCTCTGCGGTGTGTGATGTTCAAGGGCAGTGCCGTCAAACTGCGGTTTCGCCCGGAAAACGGCATGAAGGTGATCGCCGCCGGGCGGATCAGCGTATTTCCCCGTGACGGCGCCTATCAGCTCTACTGCGGCGATTTGACCGCCGACGGGGTGGGCGATCTCCACGTCGCTTTCGAACAGCTCAAGGAAAAGCTTTGGAAAGAAGGACTGTTCGACGAGAGCCATAAAAAACCGTTGCCGCCGTATCCGCGGCGCATCGGCATCATTACCTCGTCCGCCGGCGCGGCGGTACACGATATGATCCGTATTCTCCGCCGCCGCTATCCCATCGCCAAGGTGATCCTTCTGCCGGTGCGTGTGCAGGGGGTGGAGGCGCCGCCGGAGATCGTGGGCGCTATTAAATACGCCAACCGCTATCAGGTGGCGGACGTGCTGATCACCGGGCGTGGCGGCGGTTCGCTGGAGGATCTGTGGGCGTTCAACGATGAGCGCGTGGCACGGGCGATCTACGACTCGGAGCTCCCGGTGATCTCCGCCGTGGGGCACGAGCCGGACGTGACCATTTCTGATTTCGTGGCGGATCGCAGAGCGTCCACGCCGTCCAACGCGGCGGAGATCGCCGTGCCGGATATGGCGGAGCTGCTGCGGTGGATGCACAACGCCTCCGGGCGTATGAGTCAGGGGGTCCACAATACGCTCTCCCGCGAGCAAAAGCGCTTGAGCGTGTTGGAGCAAAAGCGTGTGATGACCGACCCGACGGCGTTTTTGCAGGATCGGCGGCTGCAGCTTGATCTTGTTTATCAGCGTTTGCTGGCAGCGGAAAAAGGAAAGGTGGACGCGCAGGCGCGGCGTTTTGCCTCCCTTGCGTCGTCGCTGGACGCGATCAGTCCGCTGAAGGTGCTCGGCCGCGGCTACGCCATGGCGCAGACGGCGCAGGGCGAGGTGCTGCGGAGCAGTGCACAGGTATCGGCAGGGGAGAAGATCCGTGTGGTGCTGGGCGAGGGAAGCCTGGGCTGTACGGTGAACGATAAGGAATAGGAGGCGCGTGAGAATGGAAAAGACGTTTGAAGAGAACATGGCGCGGCTGGAGGCAATCGTAGAGCGATTGGAAAAGGGCGAGGCGAAACTGGGCGAGTCTATGGCGCTGTTTGAAGAGGGGACGGGATTGATCCGTCTTTGCCGTCAGGAGCTGGACCGCGCTGAACAGCAGGTAGTCAAGCTGATGAAGGGCGCGGACGGCGCGCCGGTGGAAACCGATTTTCTCACGGAGGATTGATCTATGGACTATTCCGCCCGTTATGAGGCATACCGGACAGCCGTCGAGTCGTATCTGTCCGCTCTCTTTACGCAGGAAAAACCGTACGGTAAGCTGTATGAGTCAATGCGTTACAGCCTGCTTGCCGGCGGTAAGCGGCTTCGCCCCGTGTTGACGCTGGAGTTTGCCCGTCTGGGCGGGATCGACTGGCATATGGCGTTGCCCTATGCATGCGCGCTGGAGTTGGTGCATACGTACAGCCTGATCCACGACGATCTTCCTTGCATGGACGACGACGATCTGCGCCGCGGCAAACCCACCAACCACGTGGTCTACGGCGAGGCGCTGGCGGTTCTTGCCGGCGACGCGCTGCAGCCGGAGGCGTTTTCCCTGATCGCCAACGCGCCGGGTCTGGAGGCGGAAAACCGGCTGGAGGCGGTGGGCGTGCTGTGCCGCGCCTGCGGCGCCGACGGCATGGTGGCAGGGCAGGTGCTGGACACCGTATACGATATGGCGGACGCGGAGGGGCTTCGTGTGTTGAACCGGCTGAAAACCGGCGTGATGATCTCCGCCGCCGCGGAATTAGGCTGTGTCGCCGCCGATATGTCGCCTGACCGGCGCGCTCAGGCGCTGACTTACGCCGCCTGCATCGGGCGCGGTTTCCAGCTTCGTGACGATATTCTGGACGTGATCGGTGACGAGGCGGTGTTCGGCAAGCCGATCGGCTCGGATCGGGCGGAGGAGAAGACCACCTTTGTAGATCTGGTGGGGATCGAGGCGTGCCAACAGGAAGTGTCGGAGTGCACCGCCGCGGCGAAAGAAGCCGTCGCCTCATGGGAGGACAACGGCTTTTTGCTGGAACTGGCGGATCGGATGGCAGGCAGAGAGCAATAGAGCGCCGCGCTGTTTTTTGAGGGAGATTTCTGCATTTTTACACTTGACAGCAGGCACGAAACTTCATATAATGATAAGGCTGTTTGACAGCCGGGTGTAGCGCAGTTGGTAGCGCG
>DBWU01000053.1 GCA_002309395.1 Oscillospiraceae bacterium UBA1230 | reverse complement strand
TATCGGCTCGAAGCTTCTTTACGAAGCGCTTCTCCCGGGGCGTCTCTTTTCTCATCTGTGAGCGGGTATTCCGCTAAAACCGCTCCTGCTGTAAAAAATCCGCGAGAAGCCGCACGTCGGTGTCGGGAAAGAGGGAAACGGCGCGCCGCGCCGCGCCCCGGTAGCCTGCCGTATCGTCCTGCGGCAGGGGGAAATGGGTCAGGGCGATATGCGCCGGACGGAGGGTTTGCCTCACGTACTGCCGCCCCCGGGGCAGGGCAAGCCACGGGAAGTCTAAAATCGCCACGTCCGCCGCCTCGCCGCCCAGCGCCGCCGTCAGCTCCGGCGATGCCACGGCGCAGTCGCCGGTAACGAGAACGCTCCGGCCGCCGCCGGTGAGCAAAAAGCCGTAGTGGGGCACGGCACGGTAGATCTCCTTTTCGTGGGGCAGGCGGAAATACCGCACCGTCACCGCCCCGACGGCAAACGAGCCGCCCTCGCCCAACAGGGTGCGCTGTGACGGCAGATACGGTTCCGGCAGATAAAATGGCACGTTTTGCCAAAGCGATTGCGCCCGGCGCATGGGCTCCGGGGAAAAATGGTCGCCGTGACAGTGGGTGCAAAGCACCGCGTCAGGCGAGGCAAAGGCTTCGTGGCGCAAAACGGCGTCCACCTGTTCCGGCGTCATGGTGGAAAAACCGGGGACCGGCCGGGTGTGGAGCGCGTCGATCCAGATCCGGGCGCCGCACAACGAGACGCAGACGCCGGCATTGACGGTAAGCGTAACGGTAACGTCCATCTTATCCCTCCAGACCGGGGATCAGCGACAGCAGCTCCTCCCGGGTGACGGAGCCGAAATACTCCCCCTGCGCGAAACCGTCCAGCGCACGCGACAGCGCGTCGCGGCGGCAGGGGAGACCGCGCAGCGCCTCCTGCACCGGCGTAAGATCCCGCAGGGCGAGAAAGTCGCCGTAGAAAGCGATATCCGCCACGGTGCCGTGTTCGATCCGCGCCCGTACTTCCACCGTACCGCCGTCAAACCGCTGCCGGGCAACGGCAGTGCTGGCAGGGGAGGCACCGTAGTTCCACTCCCAGGTGGCGTACTTCTCCCGGCGCAGCGTTTCCGCCGCCGCCAGCTCCTCCTCCGTCAGCTCCACGCTTTCCAGATGATCGGCAAGCGCCGTTTTCAAATACGCCCAGAACGCCTCCATGGTCATATCCCGGGACAGCATGGAGCGGATATTGCCTACCCGGGCGCGCACCGACTTGGTGCTTTTGGACTGAAACTTCGCCGCGTCCGGCCGCAGGACCCGTGCAATGGTCTCACCGTCGCTGTCAAAGAGCAGCGTGCCGTGGTGCAGAATACGCCTGCCCTGCAGCCGCTGTGCCGTGCCGGAGACCTTTTTGCCCGACACCAGAATGTCGTTCCGCCCGGACGCCTCCGCGTCCAGCCCCAGACCCCGGAGCGCCGAGACCACCGGGTCGGTGAAGCGCCGGGCGCCCTGCCGGTCGTCCGCGTCGGTGATAAACGAGTAGTTCAGATTCCCCAGATCGTGGTACACCGCGCCGCCGCCGGTGACGCGCCGCACCACGCGGATCCCGTGTTCGGCGGCATAGGCGGCGTCGATCTCCTCGGCGGTGTTCTGGTTGCGCCCGATGATCACCGCCCGGTCGTTCTGCCACAACAGGAGATAGTCCCCCTCGGTGCGCCGGCACAACACCGTTTCTTCCAGTGCCAGATTGTAATCCGGGTCCTGCCGGTGCGTTTCCAGATAGTACATACGCCGCCCTCCGTATCGCCGTTTTTTGTCCATTATACACACTTTTTTCCAAAGCGCAACCGCTATTTCCCGTTTGCTGTGCGAAAAAGCGTTCTTTTTGTTTGAAACGAACATATTGTTTTTGTTCGTTTTATCCGTATAAACGAAACAAACGGACGGGAAAAACGGAAAAATACGAGAAAACAAGGAGAAACCAACGGAAAAGATTTTGTAAAAAATGTGTTGACGCAACGAGCAAAAATCGGTATAATATGTTCGGAAAAAACAGGAATGGAACAAAATAGTGTTCTAAATGAACATGGAGGGGGAGAGCGAATGAACGCCGAGCGGCGCAGAGCCATGCGTGATTGGATCACGGAGCGGCTGAACGTGCGGGTGCAGGAGCTGCAGGAGCGGTTTCCCGACGTGTCGGTGATGACCATTCGCCGCGATCTGGCGGCGTTGGAGGAGGAGGGCGCGATCATCCGCACCAGAGGCGGCGCCCGGGTCAATACCCAGACGGTGGGCATGGCGGAGGATATTTACAGCCGCCGCGAGCAGTCCAACGTGGAGGCAAAGCGGATCATCAGCGAGAAGGCGGCGGCGTTCGTGGAGGAGAAGCGCTCCATTTTTCTGGATGCCGGCACCACGGTGATGACGCTGGCGCGGCGGATCCCCGACCAGAATCTGGTGCTGTTCACCACCGCCCCCAACATCGCCATGGAAGTGGTGATGCATACCCAGAAGCCGCAGGTGACGCTGCTGGGCGGAAATCTCTCGCGCAACACGCTGTCCGCTTCCGGCAGGGCGACGCTGGAGTATCTGCGTTCCATCAATATCGACGTGGCGTTTATGGCGACCTCCGCCTTTTCCCCGGAGAGCGGTTTCACCTCCGGCAACCCCTATGAGGCGGAACTGAAAATGGAGGTCATCCGCAAGTCCCGGCGTGTGATCATGCTGATGACCACCGAAAAGGCGGATCACAATATGCCCTACACCTTCGCCCAACTGGACGACGTGGACGTGCTGATCTGCGAAAAGCGGCCGGAGGAGGCGCTGATGCTTCTGGCGGCGGAAAAGGGCGTCGTAGTTTTATAATTTTATAATCGGTATATTTGTGCGCCGCAGACGCGGCGTGTGAAGAAATAAAGGAGGTAATGTACATGGCTCTGCTTGTCAGAATGCCGCAAAAAGGGCTCTCGGAGGAGAGCGCGATCCTGAGCAGTTGGTACGTCAAAAAGGGCGACAGCGTGAAAAAGGGCGATTTTCTGTTCGCCATTGAAACGGGAAAAGCCACCTTTGACGTGGAAAGCGAGGCCGACGGCGTGGTGCTGGAGACCATCGGTGAGGCAGGGGACGAGGTGCCCGTCAAGTCCGTGGTATGCGTAGTGGGTCAAGCCGGCGAGAGTTACGATCTGGGCGGTGACGCACCTGCCG
>DBWU01000050.1:6468-8656 GCA_002309395.1 Oscillospiraceae bacterium UBA1230 | reverse complement strand
AACATCGCCGGGTTCAAGAAAGTGGCGGAGGCCATGATGGAGCAGGGCTGTTTCTAAAATAAGCGCAAAAAAACTCCCCGACCTTTCGGCCGGGGAGCTTTTTTATTATTACGCGTAGCACAGCCACACCACCAGCGCGCCGGTGACGGCGGCGATCAGCGTGAACGGGATGCCGATCCGCATGAAGTCGCCGGTGGAGACCGTGTAGCCCTCTTTTTGCAAAATGCCGATACCGGTGATGTTGGCGGAAGCGCCCACGGGGGTGATGTTGCCGCCCAGCGTGGCGCCGATCAGCAGACCGAACTGGAACAGATACGGATCGATCCCCATGCGCTGGGCGATCGAGGTGACCACCGGGAGCATCGTGGCGACGTAGGGGATGTTGTCGATAAACGCGCTCAACACCACGGAAACGCCGACGATCAGCGCATAAAGCGCCAGACGGGAACCGCCGCCCAGCTTGACGAACAGCTCCGCCACCGCGTCGATCACACCGGCACGGGTGATCCCCTCGATCACGAGGAAGAGACCCGACAGCAAAAGAAGAGTTTTATAATCCAGCGCCTTGAGCGCGCCGGCGGCGCTGCCTTTGCGCCGCAGGAGCGATAAAACGCAGCCGAGGATCGCCATGGCGCAACAGATGATGCCGTTGGTCAGCGCCGGTTTCTCCGGGAACTGGGAGGCGACGATCAACCCCAGCACCGTGGCAAGGAGCAATATCCCGGGGACGGGATCTTCCACCTGCGTGACAGTGCCGGAGGGCGTGATCTTCGACCGGTCCCGGCGGAAGATCCACAGCAGGACCGGCACCGTCATCAACGCGCCGGCCTCCACCGCGAAGAAGATGCCGGGGCGGTTCAAAAACCAGAAAAAGTCGTTGAAGCTCATACCCGCGTAGCTGCCCAGCAGAATGGAGGTGGTGTCACCCACCAGCGTGGCGGCGCCTTGCAGGTTGCTGGATACGGCGATGGAGATGATCACCGGCACGGGATTGGCCTTCAGGCGCTTGGAGACCGCCAGACCCACCGGCGCCACCATCAGCACGGTGGCCACGTTATCCACAAAGGCGGAGATCAGCCCGGAGAACAGGCTCAGCACCACCACCGCCCACTGCACGTTCGGCACGATGCCAAGCAGCTTTTCCGCCATCAGGATCGGCATTTTGCTCTGGATAAACAGCTCCACCGTGACCATAGTGCCGGCGAGCATCATCAGCACGTTCCAGTTGACGGCGCCGCTCGCCGCGGCGAAGGGCAAAATGCCCAGCACGATAAAAAGCGCCGCCGTCACCAGCGATACGATCCAACGCTGATCCGACAGGATCAGCAGGCAGATATACATGGCGGCAAACAGCAAAAGAGCCGGAAGCATAGACGAGGTCATCCCAGTTCCTCCCGATCAAATGAAAAGTAATGCGCCGCGTTCACAGCGACAGTAAAAAGCGGATAAACGCCTGAGTCTGCTCGCCATGTTCGCCGTTGACGCATACGCACACGCACAAGCGCTCACCCTCCGGCAGGGAAAAACCGTAGCGCGCCGCCACGGGGGAGTCGGTCACGTCGATCGCCATGGCGCAGGCGCCGCCGCCGTCCTCCTCCGAGAGCGTGCCCATGACGATCCATCCGGCGCTCTCCAGCACCGAATAGAGGTCGCCGTCCAGCGCCTCCTGCAGATCCGCCGTCGCGCCCATCACAGAGAGGTCCTGCGCCTGCGTGCCGCTGCACAAAAACGCGTCTACCGCGCCGGCACCCACCAGCGTATAGAGCCGGAGGGAACGCTCATAGTCCGAGGGATCCAGCGTCGCGTCCTGATCCCAGACCACGCTTTGCCGCCGTCCCAGCGCCAGCACCTCAGCAAGATCACGGGTCAACTGTTCCTGCCCGGCTTCCTCCAGCGTCACGTCCGTTGCCAGCAGATAGAGCATGGGCGTTTTACGGGTGAAGCCGTAATATACCACGGCGGTGATCAGCACGGTCAGCGCCACGCCGACGCCGATGATATGCAAAAGATAGTAGTCCAGAATAAACTGGATCTTCCCCTTGCGATCCAGATCGCGGAAGTTGGTGTGGGGGATCCGTTCGTACCGGTCGGGTCGTTTTTCCATGGTCGTCTCCTTATCTGCGGGGATAGCGGTTCGTAGATACGGTACAGTATAATATAGATTGCCCCGCTTTGCAACGGGCGATCC
>DBWU01000050.1:0-6433 GCA_002309395.1 Oscillospiraceae bacterium UBA1230 | reverse complement strand
TATAACTGATTATAGCACATAAGAAGAGGTTATACAAGAAAAGACTGCCGCAGGACCCGACGGGTCACGGCAGTCTTTTATGCTTTCAACCCCAGCAGCTCCTCCGCCACCGCGCGGCGGGTGATACAGCGGTCCATCGCCTGTTTTTCAATATACCGGTGGGCGGACGGTTCGTCCATGTGCCGGTGTTCGATGAGGAACCATTTGGCGCGGTTGACCAGGCGGATCTCCGCCATCTTCTCCTCCAGCGTCAGCGCCTGGCGGCGCGTTTTCCGCAGGCGCTCTCTGGCGCTTGCCATCCACAAAAGCGCCGTTTCCATCGCCTGATAGGAAAGGGGCTTTGACAGGGTGAACACACCGTGCTCGCAGACCGTTTCGGTGACCTGGGGGAAAAGCTCCGGACGCAGCAGCAGCAAGACCACGGTCTCTCCGGCGGTACACTGGTCGATGGCGAAACGGACCCCCGGCTCGTCCGGCAACGGCGCGTTGACGATCACGAAGTCGAACGCCTGGGACGCCACGGCGCGCTTGGCGGCGCCTGCGTCCGGCGCCACCACCAGACGGTCCCGCATGGAACCGGGCAGCAGGCCGCGCAGGCTTTGGTTCAGTTTTTGACCGGCGGAAACCAGCAAAACGCTGTAAGATCGCTCCTCCAGCGCCATCGGTACCCCTCCTTTCTCTCCGGGATACGGCGCATACCGTTACTTGCCGCAGTAGGCCTCCACCACCGCCGGCGGCAGATGCCGGCGGATAAAGGCGCTGTTCCTGGCGGTCAGTCGCGCCGCGGCAAGGGAGTCGGGCAGCTTTTTAAAGCGGGCCAGCGTGTCCGCGTCCGCCGTAAAGAGGTTCACGTCCGCCGCCGGAGGAAGGACCATGCCCTGTTCGATCCCTTCCAGCGCCGCGTAGATCATCAGCGCAAACGCCAGATACGGGTTGGCGGTGGGATCGGGGGAGCGAAGCTCCATGCGGCGGTATTCACCGCCGGCGGCAGGGATACGCACCAGTTGGGAGCGATTCTCCCCGGACCAGGAAACGTAGCGCGGCGCTTTGTTCTTGCCCAGACGGAGATAGGAGTTTTCCGTGGGATTCAAAAAAACGGTCATATCCGGCGCCTTATCCAGTACGCCGGCGATAACGGCGTCAAACGTGCCGTTGCTGCACGGCTGGACGGAGAGGTTGATGTGAAATCCGTTGCCGGCGGCGTTCTCCAGCGGCTTTGCCGAAAAATCCGCGTGGTAGCCGTTGCGGTGCGCCGCCGTTTTGACCACCGTTTGGAAGATGACCGCCTGATCGGCGGCAGTCAGCGCGTCGGCATAGCGGAAATCGATCTCGTTCTGACCGGGACCCTCCTCGTGGTGGGAGCTTTCCGGGCGGATACCCATCTGCTCCAGCGTCAGGCACACCTCGCGCCGCACGTTTTCCCCCCGGTCCTCCGGGGCGATGTCCATATACCCCGCCTCGTCGCAGGGGGTCAAAGAGGGTTTGCCGTCGTCCCCGGTACGGAAAAGGTAAAACTCCTGCTCCGCGCCGAAATAGAAGGCGTATCCCTGCGCCTGCGCCTGCGCCATCGCCTCTTTCAACACGGTACGGGAGTCGCTTTCAAACGGCGTGCCGTCGGGATAGGCGATGGACGCCATCATCTGCACCACGCGCCCGTGTTCCGGGCGCCAGGGGAGCAGCGTCAGCGTTTCCGCCTCCGGGTGCAAAAAAAGATCGCTCCGGGTCTCCCTGCCGAAGCCCGCCACGGCGGAGGCGTCAAAAGCAATGCCGTGTTCAAAGGCGCGGGGAAGCTCATGCGGCATGATGGAGACGTTTTTCCGCCTGCCGAACACGTCGCAAAACGCCAGACGGATAAACTTAACGTCCTCCTCTGCCATATATTGCAGGATCTCATCTTTTGAATACGTCATGGACAACCACTCCTCGTTCAGTTTGCCACGTACATCTGTTGATAGGGATTGGCGGTATCGGGCGTGACCACCGTAAACGGCGAACGCATGATCCTATCCATACCATAGCCGAATGCGGCGCAATAATCAAGTAAAATCTTTTCGATCTCCGCCAGATCCCCGTCGCCGGCGGGGCGGGCGGTCACCTGGGGCGGAAAGCGCACGTCCGCGCAGTCTGAGCGCAGATAGAGTTTTCCGCCGTGCATGCCGGTGCAGGGGAAGTTGCCCACGATGCGCTTTTCACCGACGTCCAGACCCAGCACGACGATCACGCCGCCTGATTGATACTCCCCCAGAAAACTGCCGGCGGCGCCGCCGATAACCAGAAGCGGCGCCTTGTCACGGTATGCTTTCATGTGGATACCCGCCCGGTAGCCGGCGTTGCCG
This sequence comes from Oscillospiraceae bacterium UBA1230, assembly GCA_002309395.1. Classification (GTDB taxonomy): domain Bacteria; phylum Bacillota; class Clostridia; order Oscillospirales; family Oscillospiraceae; genus Vescimonas. The sequence goes on along the minus strand of DBWU01000050.1, from coordinate 4,097 downwards.
CGAACCAGGATCTCGCCGCCACGCATGGCGTATCCGGCGGCGTCGCCGATGTTGCCGTGGACGACGATCCGCCCGGCGTTCATGGTGTCGCCCACCGCGTCCTGGGCGTTGCCCAGCACCGTCAGGCTCGCCCCGTTGAGATACGCGCCCAGCGCGTTGCCGGGCGTGCCGCGCAGAATGATCTCACGGTCCGACATACCGGCGGCGATAAAACGCTGGCCGCAGCAGCCGGTCAGTTCACACGCGCCGCTTGCGGCGCGGATCACGTCGTTCACGGCGCGAAAATCCATACCGCTCACGTTTTTCACCATAGTTCATACACCACCTTTACGCTATTCGCCCGCGTGGGCGATCCCCAGAATGGACAGCTCCTTCTCCGTCAGACCGATGCCACGGAGCATCAGACGGTTGCCCCGGAGCGCCTCGATGGAGTTGATACCCATGCCGCCCATCATCTCTTTGATCTCATGCCGCCAGGCGTTCATCAGACGGATAAGCCGCCGACTTCCTTCCTCCGGGTCCAGCCGCGCCACCAGCTCCGGCTGTTGGGTGGCGATGCCCCAGTTGCATATGCCGCTTTGGCACGAACGGCACAGATGGCAACCCAGCGCCAACAGCGCCGCCGTGGCAATATAGCAGGCGTCCGCGCCCAGCGCGATCGCCTTGACCACGTCGGCGGAGCTGCGGATGGAACCGCCGGCGATCAGCGAAACGCTGTTGCGGATCCCCTCGTCACGAAGCCGCTGATCCACCGCCGCCAGCGCCAGCTCCACGGGGATGCCGGCGTTGTCCCGGATCCGCGTGGGCGAGGCACCGGTACCGCCGCGAAAACCGTCGATGGCGATGGCGTCGGCGCCGCTTCGGGCGATGCCGCTGGCGATCGCCGCGATATTGTGGACTGCCGCCACCTTTACGATCACCGGCTTTTGATACCGGGTCGCCTCCTTGAGAGAGTACACCAGCTGCCGCAGATCCTCGATGGAATAAACGTCATGATGGGGCGCGGGGGAGATGGCGTCCGAACCCTCCGGGATCATCCGGGTACGGGACACGTCGCCCACGATCTTGGCGCCGGGCAGATGACCGCCGATGCCGGGTTTTGCGCCCTGCCCCATCTTGATCTCAATGGCGGCGCCGGTTTCCAGATACTTTTCGTGTACGCCGAATCGTCCGCTGGCGACCTGCACCACGGTGTTGGCGCCGTATTGGTAGAAGTCCTCGTGCAAGCCGCCTTCGCCTGTGTTGTAGAGCGTGCCCAGCGCCGAGGCCGCCTTTGCCAGCGCCGCGTGGGCGTTGTAGCTGATGGAGCCGTAGCTCATGGCGGAAAACAGTACCGGCATCTCAAGCTCCAGTTGGGGCGGCAGATCGCACAGCAGTTTCCCGTCCGCGCCGCGGCGGATCTTATCGGGCTTTTTGCCCAGGAATACCCGCGTTTCCATCGGCTCGCGGAGCGGATCGATGGGGGGATTGGTCACCTGGGAGGCGTTGAGCAGGATCCTGTCCCAATAGACCGGCAGCGGTTTGGGATTGCCCATGGAGCTGAGCAATACGCCGCCGGAATTCGCCTGCTTGTAGATCTCTGTGACGGTGTCGTCGTCCCAGTTGGCGTTCTCCCGTAACCGGCAGTCGCTTTTGACGATCTTCAGCGCACGGGTGGGACACGTCGCCACGCAGCGCTGGCAGTTGACGCACCTGGATTCATCGCAGATCATCATGCCCTTTTCCGGCAAAAACGCGTGGACGCCGTTGGCGCACTGGCGCTCGCAGATCCGGCAGGTGATACACCGGTCCTTATTGCGGATCACCTCGTACGGCGGATGGATATACAGTTCCTTCACAGCGCAACGCCCTCCTTTACCCGAACGATGACCGGCTCGCCGCCCATGGGCGACCAGATGTGCTCCGCCTCCGGCTCCATGGCGCGGATGGCGGCCTCCTCACTGGCGATATATACGCACTCGCCCTTTTCGCCCACCACCATGGAGCGCAGTTTCAGCCGGTCGTTCAGCGCCATCAGTCCGCCGGTGAAACCCAGCACGATGGAGAAGGGACCGGTGATCAGCAGGCTGGAAAACACGGTACGCAGATAGGTATACGCGGCGCGTTCCGCCGGGTCGGCCTTTTGCGCGATGGTACTCCAGAACGGCGCCGCCACCACGCTTGCCGCCTCGGTGAGCGTCAGACCCTGCCGCCGCAGGAGATAGTCCATGGCGTAGGTGATCACCTCGGTGTCGGTTTGCAGGTGGCACTGGTAACCGAACATCTCCAGATAGCGCCGGTTGGCGTCGTAGGAGGAGATCTCTCCGTTATGCACCACGCTCCAATCCAGCAGAGTGAAGGGATGGGCGCCGCCCCACCAGCCGGGCGTGTTGGTGGGATATCGCCCGTGAGCCGTCCAGGAATAGCCGGCGTACTCCTCCAGCCGGTAATAAGCGCCCACGTCCTCCGGGAAACCGACGGCCTTGAACGCGCCCATATTCTTCCCGGAGGAGAACACGTAGGCGCCCTTGAGCCCGGTATTGATCTTCATGACCGTCCGCACCACGTATTCCGCCTCGTCCAGCTGCAGGTCGGACAGTACCGACGGCATGGGCGAGACAAAATAGCGCCAGATGATCGGCTCGTCCGTGATGGCGGGGAGCTTACGGGTGGGGATCCGCTCGGCGTGCCAGATCTCAAACCCCTCTTTCAAAAGCGCCTCACACGCCTTGCGGGTGTCGCGGCAGTCGAAAAAGAGATGCAAGGCGTAAAAATCCTTGTACGCCGGGTAGATGCCGTACCCGGCAAAGCCGCCGCCCAGACCGTTGGAACGGTCGTGCATGGGACCCATGGCGCGCACGATCCGTTCGCCGCTGATCCGCGCGCCGTCCCGCGAGAGTACCGCGGCAATGGCACAGCCGGAGGGGATACGCACCTGTCCTTCCTTTACGTTCATCCAAATCCCTTCTTTCCGCAAAACAAAAAAGCGCCCGTTTACGCGCGAAAACGCGTAAATGAACGCCTTTGCTCATTTGTACGTAGTATACGCCGCCGCCCGGTGCGCCGTCAAGGGAGGAGCCCACGGGGCGATCTCCAAAAAACCGGGCGGAGGAAAAATCTTTTTTGTTGAAATTGCAAAAAATTCCGGGAATTGTAAAAAAGCGGTTGACATTTCATTCCGCAAGCGTATAATGCCCCCATAAGGCAATGACGTCTTTTTTACAGCAGCCTGGCGGCTGGTGTGGAAAAGACGCCTTTTTTTGTTTTTTCAGCAAAAAAGGAGGCGCGAAAGATGGAAACGGTAAAGGATTATTTCGGCGCGGCGGTGTTTGACGACAGAGTCATGAAGGCGACGCTTCCGGCGAAGGTGTACGATTCCCTCAAAAAGACCATCGACGAGGGGAAGGAGCTGGATCTGAGCGTTGCCAACGCGGTGGCCGCCGCTATGCGGGACTGGGCGGTGGCAAAGGGCGCTACCCACTTTACCCACTGGTTCCAGCCTTTGACGGGGATCACGGCGGAAAAGCACGACAGCTTTATCACCCCTGCGCCGGACGGCGGCGTTATCATGGAGTTTTCCGGCAAGGAGCTCATCCGCGGCGAGCCGGACGCGTCGTCCTTCCCTTCGGGCGGATTGCGCGCCACCTTTGAGGCCCGCGGTTATACGGCGTGGGACCCCACCAGTTACGCCTTTATCAAGGGGAAGACGCTGTGCATCCCCACCGCGTTCTGTGCCTACGGCGGCGAGGCGCTGGATCAGAAAACGCCGCTGCTGCGCTCCATGGAGGCGCTGAACGCGCAGGCAAAGCGCGTACTGCGTCTGTTCGGCAAGACCGACGTGAAACGGGTGGTGGCCAACGTGGGACCGGAGCAGGAGTATTTTCTGGTGGATAAGAAGCTCTACGATCAGCGGCTGGATCTGCGCCTGACGGGACGGACGCTGTTCGGCGCGCCCTCCCCCAAGGGGCAGGAGATGGACGATCACTATTTCGGCGTGATCCGACCCCGTGTGGCGGCGTTCATGGAGGAGCTGAACGAGGAGCTGTGGAAGCTGGGGATCCTGGCAAAGACCGAGCATAACGAGGTGGCCCCCGCCCAGCACGAGCTGGCGCCCATCT
>DBWU01000054.1:3169-3348 GCA_002309395.1 Oscillospiraceae bacterium UBA1230 | reverse complement strand
ATCTCGACGAGCTCGAGCAGCTCATCATCATCGACCTGGTCGCACTTGTTCAGGAACACCAGCACGGAAGGCACGTTCACCTGACGGGCCAGCAGCAGGTGCTCGCGGGTCTGCGCCATGGGGCCGTCAGACGCGGCGATAACCAGGATGGCACCGTCCATCTGCGCGGCGCCGGTGAT
>DBWU01000054.1:1094-3041 GCA_002309395.1 Oscillospiraceae bacterium UBA1230 | reverse complement strand
TCGATGGAAGAGTAGTCGGTGTACTCCGCCTTGCCGTTCATCGCCAGATACTTGGTGATGGCGGCGGTCAGCGTGGTCTTACCATGGTCGATATGACCGATGGTGCCGATGTTAACGTGGGGCTTGGTTCTCTCAAATTTCTGCTTCGCCATTTGAAATGATCCTCCTTAAAAGTTTATACAGTATGTTTTTTTTGGCGGTATTTTCCTCTAACACCGCTATTTTACAGTATCCGAACGAGAAAATCAATCCTTATTTCAAGATTTACGCATTTTCACGCCCGTTATGCTTGTTGACCAGCTTTTCCTGGAGACTCTTGGGCAGCTCCACATAGTGGCTGGGCTCCATGGTGTACTGTCCGCGACCCTGTGTGCGGGAGCGGAGATTGGTGGCGTAGCCGAACATCTCGCTCAAAGGCACGAACGCGTCGATCTGCTGTGCGCCGGCGCGGGCTTCGTAGCCCTGGATCTGTCCGCGGCGACCGTGCAGATCGCCGATCACGTCGCCCATATACTCGTCCGGCACGATGACGCACACCTTCATGATCGGCTCCAACAGCACGGGATCCGCTTCGCGCATGGCTTCCTTGAACGCCATGGAACCGGCGATCTTGAACGCCATCTCCGAGGAGTCCACCTCGTGATAGGAACCGTCGTACAGCGTGACCTTCACGTCTACCACCGGGTAACCTGCCAGAATGCCGGACTGCATGGCGCCCTGGATACCGGCGTCCACCGCCGGGATGAATTCCTTGGGCACCGCGCCGCCGACCACGGCGTTGACAAACTCGTAACCCTTGCCGGATTCGTTGGGTTCCAGCGTGATCTTCACGTGACCGTACTGGCCGCTGCCGCCGCTCTGGCGCTTGTACTTCGTTTCGTGGTTGACCTTCTTGCGAACGGTCTCCTTGTACGCCACCTGGGGCGCGCCCACGTTGGCTTCCACCTTGAACTCGCGCAACAGACGGTCCACGATGATCTCCAGATGCAGCTCGCCCATACCGGCGATGATGGTCTGCCCCGTTTCCTCATCCGTGTAGGTGCGGAAGGTGGGATCCTCCTCCGCCAGTTTGGCAAGAGCGATACCCATTTTCTCCTGACCCGCCTTGGTCTTCGGCTCGATCGCCACGCGGATCACGGGTTCCGGGAATTCCATGCTTTCAAGGATGACCGGGTGCTTCTCATCGCACAGCGTGTCGCCTGTGGTGGTATTTTTCAAGCCTACCACGGCGGCAATATCGCCGGCGTAAACGCACTCGATGTCCTCACGGTGGTTGGCGTGCATCTGCAGGATGCGACCCATGCGCTCCCGGTGACCTTTGGTGGCGTTGAGCACCGCGCTGCCGGCATTGAGCGTGCCGGAATAGACGCGGAAGAATCCGAGACGACCCACGTACGGGTCGGTCATGATCTTGAACGCCAGGGCGGCAAACGGTTCCTCATCCGAGGAATGACGCGCCTCCTCCTTGTCGGTCTTGGGATTGATGCCTGTGATAGCAGGCACGTCCGTGGGCGCCGGCATATAGTCCACAATGGCGTCCAGCAGCTTCTGCACGCCCTTGTTGCGGTAGGAAGAGCCGCACACCACCGGCACCATCTCCACGGCGATCGTCGCCTGACGGATGGCGGCACGGATCTTATCGGTGGGGATCTCCTTACCCTCCAGATACAGCTCCATGATCTCATCGTCGAACATAGACACCGCGTCCAGCAGCTTCTCGCGGTATTCCGCCGCCAGATCCGCCAGCTCCGCCGGGATCGGCTCCACGCGCATATCCTCGCCTAATTTATCGTAATAAACGTCGGCGTTCATCTCCACCAGGTCGATGATACCCTTGAAGGTGTCCTCTTTCCCGATGGGGAGCTGGATGGGCACGGCGTTGGCTTTCAAACGGTCCGCCACCATGTCCAGCACGTGGTAAAAGTCCGCGCCGGTGATGTCCATCTT
>DBWU01000054.1:412-1050 GCA_002309395.1 Oscillospiraceae bacterium UBA1230 | reverse complement strand
GGCTCCACGCCGCCCTTGGCGCACATGACGGTCACACTGCCGTCCAGTACGCGCAGAGAACGCTCCACCTCCACAGTAAAATCCACGTGGCCGGGGGTGTCGATGATGTTGATCCGCGTCTGGGGGAACTGCTCCTTGGAGCCCTTCCAATAGCAGGTGGTGGCGGCGGAAGTAATGGTGATGCCGCGCTCCTGTTCCTGCTCCATCCAGTCCATGGTGGCGGTGCCCTCATGGGTCTCGCCGATCTTGTAGTTGACGCCCGTGTAATATAAAATACGCTCGGTCGTGGTGGTCTTTCCTGCATCAATGTGGGCCATGATGCCGATATTTCTTGTATTTTCCAGTGTAACCTTTCTCGGCATACCGTTCTCCTTCTACTCTGCTTGCTTACGCCGCGAAGCTTACCAGCGGAAGTGGGCGAACGCCTTGTTGGATTCCGCCATCTTGTGGGTATCTTCGCGTTTCTTTACCGCCGCGCCGGTGTTGTTGGCGGCGTCCATGATCTCGCCTGCCAGACGCTCCGCCATGGTGCGCTCACCGCGAGCACGGGCATAGGCGGTCAGCCAGCGCAGACCCAGGGTCTGACGACGGGCGGGACGGACTTCCATAGGAACCTGATAGGTGGCGCCGCCGACACG
>DBWU01000054.1:251-403 GCA_002309395.1 Oscillospiraceae bacterium UBA1230 | reverse complement strand
TTGACTTCCAGGCTGGGCATGATATTCTCCATCGCCTGGGAGAACACTTCCAGAGGCTCGTTGCCGGTCTTTTCCTTGATCTGATCAAAGGCGCCGTACACGACCTTCTGCGCCACACCCTTCTTCCCGTCCAGCATAATGCTGTTGACCAG
>DBWU01000054.1:0-160 GCA_002309395.1 Oscillospiraceae bacterium UBA1230 | reverse complement strand
TAAAAATATGATTTCATCGGTACTCAACAGACCGCCCGGTCTGTTGTTCGGCCTGCCAAAGAGGTATCTATTTCACCTATTCGGCAAAGCGCATTTTTAATTTGCTGGATTATTTGCTCTTGGGACGCTTGGCACCGTACTTGGAACGGCCCTGCATGCG
>DBWU01000069.1:52515-54172 GCA_002309395.1 Oscillospiraceae bacterium UBA1230 | reverse complement strand
GGCCGAAGGCGTCCCAGCCGATGGGATGCAGCACGTTATACCCCTGCATGCGGCGCATGCGGGCCACGATATCCAGGGCGGTATAAGGCCTGGGATGGCCCACGTGCAGGCCCTGGCCGGAGGGATAGGGGAACTCGATCAGACCGTAGAATTTTTCCCGGGTCTTGTCGCCGTTGACGGCGGCAAAGGGCTTGGTCTGGTCCCAGTAATCCTGCCATTTCTTTTCAATTGCGGTAAAATCGTATTTCATATGCTCACTCTTTCTTCAAGAAATTTACAAAATAAAGCCCCCGACCGGTTGCGGTCAGGGGCGAATGAACGCGGTACCACCCTGATTCAGCGCGCAGTTGCCCACGCGCACTCAGCGGCCCGAGGGGCCAGGCCGATAACGCGGCCGGCGTCCTGCCCTACTCCGGTTCAGGCAGAAAGCTCCGGGATGAGCATCCACAGCGTCCTTCGCACCGGCTTCCACCTGCCGCCGGTTCTCTTTGCCGAAGAGCGCTGTCTTCTTCCCTTCATCGCCTTTTGCGATTTGCGCTACTATTCTACGGACTTTTGCCGCATTTGTCAAGTAAAATCCTTACAGATTCTCCGCCAGCGGCACCGGCGTCGCGTCGCTCCACAGGTGCTCCAGGTCGTAGAATTTCCTGGTCTCCTCGGTAAAGACGTGGACGATCAGGCAGCCGAAGTCCAGCAGCACCCAGGTGCCGCTGCGATGACCCTCGCGGTGCAGCAGGGGCTCGCCCATGTCGTCGGCCACGGCCTTCTCCACCGCGTCGCACAGAGTGTTGACGTGGATGGCCGAGGTACCGGTGCAGATGAGGAAATATTCCGCCAGGGTCGTCAGGTCTGCCACGTCCAGCAGCTGGATGCCCAGGCCTTTCTTGTCCGCCAGCGCTTTGGCGGCGTTCATTGCGATCTCTTTGGGTTGCGCCATAATCTTCTCCTTTTCTGTGGTTGCTTAAATGCCTAGTTGTTGCTTCATGAATTCCAGTGCCTGCAGGGAGTGCTCGTCCACAGCCTTGCCGCGCGCCACCAGAATATCCACGCTGAGCTGGAACGCGAAGAGCATCGCCCGGTCCAGATCGGTCCAGGCCAGCTCGCGCAGGGTCTCCACGCCTTCGAACTCCCGGTTTGGCTCCATGTAGTCTGCCATGTAGATGATCTTTTCCAGCAGGGTCATGTCCGCCTTGCCGGTGGTGTGCCAGTAGATGGCCGAGACCACCTCCGGGCATTCGCCGAACACGCCGCCGGCCACGGCGGCGCCGGACTTGGAGTGCAGGAGCTTCTCATTCTCCACCTCGAAGCCCCGCAGGACCGTGCCGTATTTCTTGCACAGGGCCAGGTGCGCGGGCTTGTCGAGGGCCTTTGTGATGTCATGCAGGATGCCTGCCCGGGCAGCCAGGTCCGGATCCGCGCCCCAGCGCTCCGCCAGCGCCCGGGCCGTCTCGCAGCAGCCCACCGCGTGGGGACGGCGCTTCTCCTTGTGCAGGGCCAGGGAGCGCCGGCACAGCTCATCAAAGGGCAGGTTTTTCATTTTCTCCCCCGTGCCGTACAGCGCGTTGCCTTTGATGATCTCCAGCACCTCGGGCGTCAGATAGTTTTCCGCGCAGTCGAACTGCAGCATCCGGCGGATCAGGGTGGAGGACATCTCCTC
>DBWU01000069.1:50986-52489 GCA_002309395.1 Oscillospiraceae bacterium UBA1230 | reverse complement strand
GCCGTCTGCGCCTCGATCTCCTGCTCGTCCTTCTCCGACGGCGCTTCCCGCACCGCCAGGCAGATCGTCGCGTAGCGGCAGATGACCTCAGGCCGGGACCAGGTATGGAAGCTCAGGAACATGTCCGTGCCCATGAGCAGGAACAGCTCGTCGTCGGGAAGCGCGGCGCTGATGGCCGCCAGGGTGTCGGCGGTGTAGCTGGCCCCTTCCCTTCTGAGCTCGATGTCGCTGACCGTCAGCGCGGGGTCGTGACAGGTCAGCGCTTCGGTCATCGCGAGCCGGAAGGACGCCTCCGGCGAATTGTCGGCCAGCAGCTTGTGGGGCGGGATGCCGGCAGGGATCAGGATCACGCGGTCCAGGTTCAGAAGTCGCTTTTGCTCCCGGGCGGCCAGCAGATGCCCCCTGTGGGGCGGATTGAAGCTGCCGCCGAAAATACCGACCCGTGCCATCACTCGTCGCCCTGTCTTCTGCGGTCAATGGCCGCCTGGATCGCCGCCTGGCGGAAGTATTCGTTTTTCTTTTCCCGGGTCTGCTTTGCCTGGGCCCGTCTGGCCTGGGCGCCCCTGCGGACGGGGTTTTCCTTTTTTGCGGCCTTGCGCTTCTCCGCCTCCTGCTTTCTCAGCTTCTCGTTGACGCGGAAAAAAACGAATTTCGAGCCCAGAGTCTGGACCCCGTCGGCGCCGATGGCCTTGCAGATGGCGTCACAGGCCTCCCGGGCGGAGAGCAGCGAGGTCTCCAGGACCTTGCCCTTGACCAGCTCCCGGTTGGACAGCAGGTTTTCCGCCTCCCGGATCACCATATCCGTGACGCCCTCCTTGCCGACGATCAGTGTGGTCTCCAGGCCGTTGGCCTGACTGCGGAGCTCCGCGCGCTGTTTGCTTGTCAACATGCTCTAACCCTCTGTCATCATTTTTTGGAACGCCCGCAGGGCGTTGGCCCTGTGGGAAATCTCATTCTTCCGTTCAGGCGGCATCTCCGAGAAGGTGCAGCCCTCCGCCGGCACATAGAACACCGGGTCGTAGCCGAAGCCGTTGTCCCGGCCCGGCTTTCGCAGGATCACGCCCCCGCATGCCCCGTGGGCGCACACGCGCCTGCCGTCCGGCCATACCGCGGCGATCACACAGACGAATCTGGCCGTCCGCTGTTCGTCCGGAACGTTCTGCATATTCTTCAGCAGCAGCTCATAGCGTTCCCGGTCGTTTTTGCACGATTCTCCGCCGTAGCGGGCGGAGTAAATGCCCGGTTCTCCATCGAGGGCGTCCACCACCAGTCCGGAATCGTCTGCAATAGCGGGCAGCCCGGCGGCCTTTGCCACGGCTCCCGCCTTGAGCAGAGCGTTCTCCTCGAAACTGGTCCCGGTCTCCTCGACGTCGATATCGATCCCCAATTCGCTCTGCAGCCGCAGCCGGATCCCGGATTTTTCCAGGATCGCGGCCATTTCCCGCAGCTTGTTGGGGTTTTTGCTGGCCAGTACAAAGTCCATATTGCCTCCGCTCAGAACAG
>DBWU01000069.1:23721-50955 GCA_002309395.1 Oscillospiraceae bacterium UBA1230 | reverse complement strand
GGAATGCCCAGGGCATCGGCCACGGCGATGACGATGCCGCCTTTGGCGGTACCGTCCAGCTTCGTCACGACCATGCCGGAAACGGGGGCGATCTCGGAGAAGGCTTTCGCCTGGATCAGGCCGTTCTGACCGGTGGTACCGTCCAGCACCAGCAGGATCTCCTTGGCGGAATCGGGCAGCTCCCGATCCAGGATGCGGCTGATCTTGTTGAGCTCGTTCATCAGATTTTGCTTGTTGTGCAGTCGGCCCGCCGTATCGCAGATGATGACGTCGCTTCCCCGGGCCCTGGCGGCGCTGATGGCGTCGAACACAACGGAGGCCGGGTCCGCGCCCTCGTCCTGCCGGATGAGCTGGGTGCCGCTGCGCTCCGCCCAGATCTCAAGCTGGTCGGCGGCAGCGGCGCGGAAGGTATCGGCGGCGCAGAGCAGGACCTTCTTGCCCTCGGATTTGAGCTGGGCAGCCAGCTTGCCGATGGTAGTGGTCTTGCCCACGCCGTTGACGCCGATCACCAGCACCACGGAGGGCTTGGTGGACAGCTCCAGGGTCGTGGGGCCCACGTCCAGCATGTCGCACAGCACCTCCCGCAGGGCATCCCTGGCCCCCTCGGGCTCCTTGATGCGGCGTTCGCGCACCGTCTGACGCAGGCGCTCCACGGCCTTGACCGCGGTGTCCACGCCCAGATCGGCGAGGATGAGATTCTCCTCGAGCTCGTCGTAAAACTCGTCGTCCAGGCTGCTGAAGCCGGAAAACACGCTGCCCACGGTGTTGGACATGGCGGCCCTGGTCTTGCTCAGGCCGGACTTGATCTTATCAAAAAATCCCATTGATTTACTCCTTATTCTGTGATTCCCATGGTCTCCACCATCTGCTTGAGGTCCAGATGGAGGATCTTGGATACGCCCTGCTCCTGCATGGTGACGCCGTATAGGATGTCGGCCAGCTCCATGGTGCCGCGCCGGTGAGTAATGACGATGAACTGCGTCTTTTTGCACAGGGTGCGCAGGTAGCTGGCAAAGCGCTCGACGTTCCGGTCGTCCAGGGCGGCGTCGATCTCGTCGAGCATACAGAAGGGTGTAGGCCGAACCTTCAAAATGGCAAAATACAGGGCGATGGCCACAAATGCCTTCTCGCCGCCGGAGAGCAGCGTGATGGTCTTGAGTTGTTTGCCCGGCGGCTGCACCTTGATCTCAATGCCGCAGCCGAGAATGTCGTTCTCGTCCTCCAGTTCCAACTGCGCCTTGCCGCCGCCGAACAGTTCCAGAAACGTCTCTTGAAAACTCTCGTTGAGCAGTTTGAACTGCTCGGCAAAAATCACCGTCATCTGGCGCGTGATCTCCTCAATGATGCCGATCAGCTCCTCACGCGCCTTCTCCACGTCCGAACGCTGTTCGGAAAGATACGTATAGCGCGTGTTCACCCGGTCGTATTCCTCAATGGCGCCGATATTCGGCGTACCCAGTCCCTTGATCTCACGGTTCAGCTCGCCGATGCGGCGGTTGGCTTTCGGCAGACTCTCCAGCTCGATCCGCTGCGCCATCGCGTCACTGTGGTTGAGCTCATACCGCTCCCAGAGCTTGTCAAGAATGGTCTTCTCCTCCAAAGCGTTGGCGTTCAGTCTCTGTTCCAGGCGGCTCTCTTCCCGTTCCCGATCCAAAAGCGCATCGTTACACTCCTGACTGCGGCGCACGGCACTGCTCCGCTTCGCCTCCAGCGACAGCTTCTCCTGCATCAGACCGGAAAGCGATTCACGCTGCTGTAAGATCTCGGCACGAAGCGTTTCCGCCGCCCGGTCATGCGCGTCGATCTCCTGCTGTGCCTGCGTATTGGCGCTTGTGAACTGTTCGGCAAGCGCCTCTCTGCCGGAGCGATCCGTCATCAGATCGCCCTGTAAACGGCGCAATTCCTCCACGGCACGGCAGGTGGTCTCCTGCTCGGCGCGCAGAGCCGCCTGTTGTTCCCGCAAAGCGGCGATTTGATGGGAAAGCGTTTCACTGCGGCGTGATAGATCGCTCCTGTCGCTCTCACGCGCCTCCAGTGCATCGTGAAGCGATTGCGCCGCGCGCTCTTTCTCCTCGATCAGCTTTTCCTGCTCCGCGGCACGCTCTGCATCGGCGGTGCGGCTCTTCTCCAGGGCGGAAAGCTCCCCGGTCATACCGTTGAGATTGGCGCTCAGTCCTTCGCACAGCACGTCGTACTGCTTTTGGGTGCCTTCCAGCGTCAACACGTCCTCTTCGGTCTTATGCTGTTGCTCCTTTGCCACGTCCAGCTCATACTGCGCTTTTTGAAATTCACGCTCGGTCTGCTCCGCCTGCTCGGCGGCGTGGCGCAGCTTCTCCTGCATGGATACGAGTTTCTCTTTCAGCCGCTCCAGCTCGCTGGCACGGCTCAAAACGCCGGTGCCGCGATTAACGGAGCCGCCGGTCATGGATCCGCCGCGGTTGATCACCTGCCCGTCCAGCGTGACGATGCGGAACCGGTGATTATATTTGCGCGCCATGGCAATGCCGCTGTCCAGGTCCTCTGTGACCACGGTACGTCCCAGGAGGTTGGAGAAGATCTGCTCGTATTTCTTATCGCACCGCAATAGCTCGCTGGCGATCCCCACAAAACCGTATTCACGCTCCAGACCGTTCTCGCGCAAGACATCACCTCGAATGGTGGACAGCGGCAAAAAGGTGGCGCGTCCGCCGTCGCGCTGCTTAAGATACCCGATGGCGGACTTGGCGTCTTCCTCTCGATCCACCACGATATTCTGTAAGCCGGCGCCCAGCGCGATCTCCAATGCTACCGTGTAGCGCTCCCCGGCGCTCATCAGACTTGCCACCGGCGCGTGGATCCCGCGCAGTGACTGGCGCTCCGATGCCTGCATGACGATCTTTACAGCTTTGGAGAATCCCTCGTATTCCTTCTCCATTTCGGTGAGAAGGTGGATGCGGTTTTCCAGCGCGCCCACGTCCACCGTAAGCTGTACGTGGGTTTGCTTTGCCTCCTCCGCCCTGCGGCGGCGGCCGTCCATCTTCATACTGTGACCGTTGATGATATTGCGTACCGCCTCCGCTTCCGCCCTGGCTTCTTCCAGCAGGCCGCGGTTACGGGCGCTCTCCTCCTGCGCCGAGGCAAGACGCGCCTGCACCTGCGTAATATCTGCCTGCAGCGTTTCCCGGCGCAAAGCGTTACCGTCGATAGCGGAACGCAATGCGCTCAGGGCGATGCGACCTTCCGACGCCTCGGAACGCGCCAGTGCTTCTTCCGCCTGCAGCGAGGCGGCGGAACGGGCGGCGTCGTCGCTGCTCCGGGCAATGGTGCGGATCTCCTCCAGCAGCTTCTCCGCCCGGGCGTTGAGCTGTGCGGCCTCCTCATCAATATCGTGCAGACGGGCGTCTTTCGCGTCTAATTGTCCCTGAAGATTCTCTGTGCGGCTGGCGCTCTCCGCCATCTCCTCGGTAAGGCGGCGCAGCGATTCGTTATTGTGTTCCACGCCGGCTTTTAAAACGGCGATGGCGTTTTCCCGTTCGGACACAGCGCTCTCCAGCGCGGCGATCTTCTCGCGCACCGCTTCCGCCGCCAGATCGTTTTCCTGCACCTGTCTGCCGCAGTCCTCCGCCTCGGCGTACACCGCGTCCAGCGCGGCACGGGCGGCATCCTTATCATTGCGGGCGATTTCAAAATCCGACTGCAGTTTCAGCGCCGACGCTTTGAGGGACTGGAGATTCTCCAGCCACACGCTGATCTCCAGCACCCGCAGTTCATCCCGTAAAACGAGATACTTTTTCGCCGTCTCCGCCTGCTGACGCAGAGGCTCCACCTGCAGCTCCAGTTCCGCGATCTTATCGTTGATCCGCACCAGATTCTCCTGGGTATGCTCCAGCTTGCGCTCCGTCTCCTCCTTGCGGTGACGGTATTTGGAGATACCTGCCGCCTCCTCAAAAACCTCGCGCCGTTCGCCGGATTTGACCGAGAGGATCTCGTCGATCCTGCCCTGTCCGATGATGGAATATCCCTCACGGCCCATACCGGTATCCATGAACAGCTCGTTCACGTCCTTAAGGCGCACGGACTGCCTGTTGATGTAGTATTCACTCTCGCCGCTGCGATAATACCGGCGCGTAACGGCCACTTCCGCTTCGTCTCGGTTGAAAATATGCTCGGTGTTGTCGATCACCAGCGTGACCTGGGCAAACCCCATCGGCCCGCGCGTTTCCGTACCGCCGAAGATCACGTCCTCCATCTTGGCGCCGCGGAGCTGGCGACTGCTCTGCTCACCCATGACCCAGCGGATCGCGTCGGCAATATTGGATTTGCCGGAACCGTTCGGGCCGACGATGGCGGTGATGTCCTCACCGAAATTCAGCACGGTCTTATCGGGAAAGCTCTTGAAGCCTTGGATTTCCAAACTGCGTAAGTACAATCCGTTCACCTCGTTATCGTAAGCAATAGTCATACAGGATATAGTATAGCAGAACCGGCTCCTTATTTCAAGAAAAAACTGCCCCGTGGCAACAGTTTTTCCCGTGGCATATAGGCGCGGCAAAACGCATAGGCTTGTCTTGCGTAAACGGCAAAGGAGGTCACGCGATGAAACGCAAGGTTTGGCTCCGGCGCGCCGGCGCGCTGGTATTGGCGGTGATAACGCTTTGGACGGTCAGCCGCACCGTAGGCAGTGCCACACTCTCGGAGGCGGCACGGGCGCTGGAGGGCAGTTCACCGGCGCAAACGCTGCTGCGCTGGGCGCTGGGCGACGTTGTCAGCGAACCGGCGGTATCCTTTGCCACGGCGCTGGCACTGTATCAGGCGCCTGCTCTGCGCTATACCCCTGCCGCCGACGATGAGCCGTTGCCAGCGGATGTGCCGCCCGACGAGCCGGAGGACGCGTATCCGCCGACGGAACAGCCGCCGCAGATCGAGCCGGATACGGCGCAAAGCGCGGAACCGCTTTCCCCGGAGGACGCGGCACAGGGATTGCGCTTTCCTGACAACGGCGTACGGGCGGAAACGGTGGCTCCGTCCGCCGACGGATACACCGTGGCAAACGGCGTCCTCATCCGCAACCGCTCCGACAAGACGCTGGACGTGGCAGATCTGAGCAGCGGTGATTTTGCCGCGCGCTACGGTGACGGCGCGCCGCTGGTGCTGATCTATCATACCCACGGCAGTGAGGCGTATACCCTGCCGCCGGGTGAATCGTATCACAGCACCGGCAATTACCGCAGCGACGAAGCCGACGTAAGCGTGGTAGGCGTTGGCGATGAGATCGCCGACGTGCTGTCGTCTTACGGCATCTCCGTACTGCATGACCGCACACGCTACGACGACCCCAGCTACAACGCCGCCTATATGCGTTCCGGCGACGCGCTGGAGCAGTATCTTGAAAAATACCCTTCGCTGGTATATCTTCTGGACATACACCGGGACGCCGTACAGGATGGGGACGGAAACCAGTTCAAGCTGGTGGCGAAAGAAGACCCGCGTGCCGCACAGTTGAGCCTTGTGATGGGTGTCAATCACAACGGCTGGGAGGAAAACTTGAAGCTCGCCGCTGCGGTGCAGCGCACCATACAGGCCTCCTACCCCACGCTGATGCGCCCCATCTCCCTGCTCAACGCCAACTATAACCAGAATTTCTCCCGCGGCGCCATGCTGCTGGAGGTGGGCGCCGCCGGCAACTCGCCCGACGAGGCGAAATACGCCGCGCGGCTGTTTGCCCACGGCTTTGCCAAGACGATCCTTCCCACGAAAGAGAGCTGAAAGATTACCATTTACACACACCGCGATTTCCCGTATAATGTCTTCGAGGTGATGGCATGCTGATATTTGACATGGACGGGACGCTGATCGATTCCAACGGCATCTGGCGCACGGTGGATGAAACGTTTCTCCGGCGGCGCGGCTTGCCCTATACCCGGGAATACTACGAGGGCGTGGCGCATACGGTGTTTCCCAAGGCGGCGGCGTTCACAAAGGAATACTGCCGCTTGGCGGAGTCGCCGAAGGAGATCATGGCGGAGTGGATGGATCTGGCAGGCGATATGTACGCCACCGCCGTCACCTGTAAACCGGGCGTCCGGGCGTATCTGGACAAGTGCCGCGCCCGGGACGAAACGATGATCGTGCTGACCTCCAGCGTGCCGCTTCACTGCAAAACGGCGCTGACCCATCTGGGACTTCTCCCCTATTTCCGGCGTGTTTTGATCGCGCAGGAGCTGGGGCTGGATAAAAAAGACCCCGCCATTTTCCGCGAAGCCGCCCGGATCATGGGCGTGGCGGAACAGGATTGCACCGTGTTTGACGATTCCATTGCCTCCTGCCGCAGTGCTCTGTCCGCCGGTATGACGGTGGTGGGTGTGTACGATTCCTTCTTTGACCTCTATTGGGAGGAAATGCAGCAGGAGTGCCACCGCACGATCCGCAGTTTTGAAGAATTGGTATAAAAAAGCAAGGCGCCCCAGGCGTCTTGCTTTTTTATACCGGCGGATCTTATCCGCGTTCCGACTGATCCAAAATGGCGCGCAGGACCTCTAATCCCTCCGCCAGATGCGCCGTGTCAATGCCGGAATAGTTGATCACCAGTACCCGCGGCGGCGCATCCGACCGCACGCTGTAGTATTCCGACAGCAGCGCCAACCGGATCCCGGCTTCTGCGGCGCGGCGGCGGATATCTCCGTCCGAAAGCGGCGTATGCACCTGCACCAGAAAATGGAGTCCCGCGTCTTCTTCCAGAATCCGCGCATCGGGCAGGATGTTCCGTATGCTTTCGATCACCGCGTCGCGCTTGCGGTGGTAACGGGTCTTCATACTGTGCAGATGGCGCTCGTAATGTCCCTCTGCCAGGAACGACGCCAGCGTATACTGCTCGAACGCCGGGACCGTACAAGCGTAGAATCCCAAACGGCGGCGATACGCCTCCATCAAGTGAACGGGCAGGATCATATAGCTGATGCGGATGGAAGGCGCGATGGTTTTAGAGAACGTATTCATATAGATCACGCGCTCACCGCCGGACGCGGAAAACAGCGCCGGGATGGGACGGCCCACAAACCGAAACTCGCTGTCGTAATCGTCCTCTAAGATCCATCGTCCCTCCTGCTCCGATGCCCAGCGCAACAGCTCCTGCCGCCGTGCCACCGGCGTTACAAGCCCTGTAGGGAAATGATGACCCGGCGAAAGATGTACAACGTCCGCACCGCTTTGCCGCAGGGCGGCAATGCTCACGCCGCTGTGATCGAGCGCCACGCGGCGCACCGCAACGCCGTTTTCAGCGTAGATCCGCCCGATCTTTCCATAGCCGGGATCCTCCACAGCGTAGATCTTATCGCGCCCCAGAAGCTGAATGAGCAGTAGATAGAGCAGTTCCGTTCCGGCGCCTACCACGATCTGCTCGGGATGGACGGACATACCGCGAAATGAGCGCAGATGCGACGCGATGGCACAGCGCAGCTCCCACGCGCCCACGCCGGGTGTGGGACGGAGCAGATCGGTATCCCGATCCAGCAGAACACGGCGCATCAGTCGTGCCCACGTGGCAAAGGGAAAGGATTCCGCCGCAGGCGTGTTGGTCACAAGATCCAGCTTCCATTCCGCCGCCGCGGTTTCAAGGGGTTTTACCTCCTCCGCCGCCGCTGGAACTGCCGGCGTTTCCACCGCCGAAACGTAGTATCCGCGCCGCTCCCGGGCGTAAACGTATCCCTCCGCCGCCAACTGCTCGTAGGCGTTTTCCACGGTGATCACACTCACGCGCAGATGCTCCGCCAGTGCACGCTTGGAGGGCAGTTTTTCCCCAGGGCGCAACGCGCCTTGCAGAATGTCGCGGCGTATGAGGCGGTATATCTGCTCATATAAGCTCTCGCGGCTTTCCTTTTCCAACGGATACGTCAGCATGGTTCCTCCAAATTGATCTTATCGTCATCGCAGGATTCTTTATACTTGATCATACCAGATGTCAGCGCAATATGCAAGCACCCCCATCCGTGATGAGGGTGCTCGTTTTTGTGCGTTATTCCGCCGCGCCGCGGCGCAGAAGCGCTCCGCGCAGCGTGTTTTCCATCAGCATAGCTCGGGTCATAGGTCCTACGCCGCCGGGCACCGGCGTAAGAAACGACGCCTTTTCCGCCACCGCCGGCTCCGCGTCGCCGCAGAGGCGGCCGTCCTCGCCGCGGTTCATCGCCACGTCGATCACCACCGCGCCCTCTTTTACCATGTCGGCGCGAACCAGCCCAGCACGGCCGGCGGCGGAGATCAGAATATCCGCCTGACGGCATTGCGCCGCCAGATCCGCCGTGTGGGTGTGACAGATCGTTACCGTAGCATGGGCCTGGAGCATCAGTACCGCCGTGGGTTTCCCCACGATATTGCTCCGCCCGATCACCACGCAGTGCTTACCGTCCGGGTCGATTTCGTACCGCCGCAAAAGCGCCAGTATTCCGGCGCTGGTGCAGGGCAGAAAACGGGGCGCGAACTGGAGCATTCGCCCCACGTTGTCCGGGTGGAACCCGTCCGCGTCCTTGCGCGGATCGATCCGCTCCAGCACCACGTTCTCACGGATCTGGGGCGGCAGAGGCAGCTGGACCAGGATCGCGTCCACGTCCGCCCGTTCGTTCAACTCGTCCACCAGCGAAAGAAGCCGCTGCTCCGTAGTGTCGCCGCCGAGGGTATAGTCAAGGCAACGGATACCGCACTCGGCGCAGTCCGCCGCCTTATGGCGCACGTAGATCGCGGAGGCAGGATCGTCACCCACCAGCACCACCGCCAGCGTCGGCGGTGTTTTCATTGTAAGGCACTTTTCCTTTACAGCAGCTCGTATATCCCGCGCCAGCGCCTTACCGTCCATCAAAACAGCACTCATGGGCGATCCTCCTCCACGCGGAAATCCACCATATCATCGCCATCGGCTCCGTACCTGGGCGGAAAGGTATCCGGTATCTTCACCGGCTCTTCCGGCGCAGAAGCCGCTTCCTCTTCCGCGGCGCGGCGCGCTTCCAGCACCCGGTCGTACCGTTTGGCGGGATCGGCAGGCCGGATCTTCAGGCGGTATACCAGCACCGCCAGGGAGCCGAGTACCATCACAAGGCTCAATGCCTGACTGACGCGGACGGGCTGGCCGGCGATCTGCCAACCGAACAGATACAAACTATCGGCACGAAGTCCCTCGATGAAAAAGCGTCCCGTGCCGTACCAGAGAAAGTAGAAACAGGTATTCTCGCCGTCAAAGCGCCGTGCTTTGGAGACTATGCAAACCAGCAGTACAAGACCGATCACGTTCCACAGGCTCTCGTAGAAAAACGTAGGGTGCACCTCCACCAGCCGGCCTGTCGTGGTGGTCAACTGCATACGCCACGGCAAGGTGGTCTCCGCGCCGAATGCCTCACGGTTCATAAAATTGCCCCAGCGACCCACCGCCTGGCCGATCAGCAGCCCCATCACCACCAGATCCGTCAGCGCCCAGACGGGGAACTTACGCCGCCACGCCAGCAGAAGGCACGAGAGAAACGCCGCGATCACGCCGCCGTAGATGGCAAGTCCTCCGTCCCAGATGGCAACGGCTTTTCCCCAGTTGAAAGAGCCGTCCGCGTTCTGATAAAGATCGAGATAGAATACCACGTAGTACAGCCGCGCGCCGATCACCGACAGGGGCACAGCAAACAGCAGTCCGTCTAAAATATCCTCTTCCCGGATCCCGAACCGGGTGCGGCGCTTCATGCAAAACCACAGCGCCAGCAGCATCCCCATGGCGATGAGGATCCCGTACCAATACACGCCGTTTCCCACGTCCAACGCCTTGGACGAGATGGTAAACGCCCAATCGCCGAACAGTCCCGGAAAGCGGATGGGACTGTCAGTCATGATCTTCATAAATCGTTTCCTCCTTTGGCTCCATCACGGACAGCACCGACGGCGCCTGACAGATATGATCGTGAATAAACGCCTGCACGTCCTGCAGGGTGATGGCGTCGAATGCCTCCGGGATCTGCAGCGCGTCATAACCGTAAAAGCATCCGTCCACCAGATCCAGCGCGATATCCTCAAAAGAATTGAGATCCTTGAGCATTATGCCGAACATGGCACGGTGGATCCTTCGAAAATACGCGCCGTCCACAGACTCGGTGCCCATGCGATACGCTTCCTCCTCCACGGCGCGGCGCACCGCCTCCGGGTCGCTGCTCTCGCCGCCGGCGTAGACGTACGCCGTTCCGGGCAGGATCTCCTCATAGCCGCATTCAAAGGATTCGTCGATCAGCCCCGCGTCGTACAGCCGGTGATAAAGGGGGCTGGTCTGCCCCATCAACAGCTCCGCGGCAATACTGCCGATGAGCGATTCGCGCAGAGAAATCCTGGTTTCGCAAGTCTCGCCGCTTACGCGAACGCCCAGCAGAAACTGGGGACGGGACACCTCGCCCGTGCAGGATACCCTCTGGAATTTCTGCGCCGGCGCGCCGATCTCATACCGGCGGCGCAGTTTGCTTTTCGCCTGCGGCACAACGATCTCCTCCGCGGCGGCAAACACCTCCGACTCCTCCACGTCGCCCACCACCACGAGGCACATATTGTCCGGCCGGTAAAAGGCGCGGTGGCACGCGTACAGCGTTTCAGCGGTGATGGTGCGGATACTTTCCTCGCTGCCTGCCACCGGGATGCTCACCGAGCTGTCGGGATAGAGCAGGCGCATCATGTTCCTGTAAACGATCCAGTCGGGACTATCCTCGATCATGCGGATCTCCCGGGCTATGATCCCCTGTTCCTTCTCCACCGACGCGCCGGTAAAATACGGCACGGTGACAAAGCTCAAAAGCTCACGTAGATTCTCAATAAAACGGTCGGTGCAATCGAAATAATAGGCGGTGATACTGTTAGAGGTGAAGGCGTTTGGCTCCGCGCCGTTTTGCGCCAGCGTCTGCATAGCGTTCCCGTCGGCGGTGTCGAACGTCTTATGCTCCAGGTAGTGGGCGATGCCGGCCGGCATGGTAAAGGAACGCCCCTCATGCTCATAGGAAACGTCCATGCCGCCGTAATGCACGGCAAAAAGCGCATATTTCCGGGAAAAGCCCGGCTTTCTGACCACGTATACCGGCAAACCGGAGGGCAGGACGCGGCGCGTCACCTCTTCGCCCAGGCGGGGATAGCTGATTCGCTCTGTCACTGTGGATCCCCTCCCTGCAAAAAGTAAACGGTATCCAGCTTCACCGTCTCTGCCGCCGCCATAACGCGCTCTTGGGAAACCTCCAGCAGCGATTGCGCCAGCTCCTCCGGCTTTTCCGAAAGTCCCGTCGCCGCCTGACCGATATAGTAATTCTCCGTGGCACCCTGAGAATCGCCCAGGGAGCGCAGGTAGCTTACCGCGCCTTTCTTCGCCGCCGTCATCTCCCAATCCTCGATCTCACCGCGGCAGATCGCCGCCCACTCTCCGGCGGCGGCGTCCAGCACCCGATCCTTCGCGTCACTGTCGATCCCGGCGCACAGCGTCATAATGCTTTTCGAGCGCACGAAGGCGGAGGAAATATAGTAGCATAGCGACTTCTCCTCCCGTACGTTTCGAAAGAGCTTGGAGTTGCCGGAGCCGCCGAAAAGAAGGTTTGCGATCACCAGCGCCGGCGTATCGCGGCTTTCACAGCGAAACCCTGCCGCCAGGCGGCTCTGCTCCACGTCCATGGTCTCCGTAAGATAGCGCGGCTCCTCCGGCGCACTGCGGCGCACGATCGGCGGCAGAGGCGGCACAGCGCCGCGCGGCAGAGGCGCAAAGGCGTCACGCACCGCGTCCTCCACCGTTTGTACCGGGGCGCTGCCGGAATAGAACAGCTCCATCCGGCTGCCGCCCAAAAGCCGGCGGTATTCCTCATACAGGGTGCGACGGTTCAGTTTACGGACGGAGGCTTCGTCGCCCCAGCGATCCACGCCGTAGGGTTCCTCCCGGCACATTTCCCGGATCAGCCGCAGATCCGCCCATTCCCGCTTATCGTTGCGAAGTCCGGCAATGGCGTGGATCAAGTTTTCCTTCTCGCTCTCCACGTATTCGTTCAAAAACCGTCCGCCGCGGGTCACCGGCTGGAGGAAAAGCTCTCCCAGAAACGCCGCGCACCGCTCCAGCAGTTTTTCCTGTCTGCCCAATAACGCATCGTCCACGAAATCTATTCCGAACCCGACGCACAGCGCCTCGCCCCGTTTGCGTACCATGACCTTCAATCCGGCGCCGTACATCTCGTCCAGCACCGCGCCGATCTGCTCCATGTCGGGATAGCGCACCGTGCCGCGCTGCAGCACCGACGGCAGCAGGGCGCACGCCGATGCGGTGTCCCTCTGCAAAGGCGTGATGATCTGCGCGCTCAACAGACCGGTTTTGAATTTATGATCCTCACAGCAGGTCAGATAGACCTCCGGCATGATCTCCTTGAGCTCCGGCGTCACGGTCATCACTTCCGTTTCCACACAAAAATTCATCGTATATTATACACGCATTTTCCCCGTTTGCAAATAGTACAAATTGACCGTTGACAAATTTTTCACAGCGTAGTATGATATCGCCAATCGATGAATAGACCTCTGCGCTTTGCGGCGCGGTCTGTTTGTCGATTATTTTTTTGGTAAGGAGCGACGATATGAAAGCGATCACTGCCTTTTTGCGGCGGAAAAATATCATTTTTTCCGGCAAACGGTACTTTATCGACGGAATGAGCGCCATGGCGCAGGGTCTTTTCTGCACGCTGCTGGTGGGTACGATTCTCAACACCATCGGTCAGCAGTTCCACATCGGTTTTTTAACGGCGACGGTGGTGACCGTCGGCACGGGTGAGGGCGCCGTGAGCTATACCATCGGTTCTCTCGCCTCAGCGATGGTGGGGCCTGCGATGGCAGTCGCCATAGGAGCGGCGCTGCAGGCGCCGCCGCTGGTCCTGTACTCCCTGATCGGCGTCGGCTTTGCCGCCAACTCCATGGGCGGCGCAGGCGGCGCGCTGGCGGTATTTTTCGTGGCGATCATCGCCGCGGAGGCAGGCAAGCTGGTCAGTAAAGAGACGAAGATCGATATTCTTGTAACGCCCATCGTCACCACGCTGTGCGGTATCGGCGTCGCCGCGCTGATCGCCGCGCCCATCGGCGCCGCCGCCAGCGCCGTGGGTCGGTTCGTCATGTGGGCGACGGAGCTGCAGCCCTTCTTCATGGGTATCCTCGTCAGCGTGGTGGTCGGCATGGCGCTGACGCTGCCCATCTCCTCCGCCGCCATCTGCGCCGCGCTGGGCTTGACGGGTCTTGCCGGCGGCGCGGCGGTGGCGGGATGCTGTGCCCAGATGGTGGGTTTTGCGGTGATGAGTTTCCGGGAAAACCGCTGGGGCGGTCTGGCGGCGCAGGGCATCGGCACCAGTATGCTTCAGATGGGCAACATCGTGCGTAATCCCCGGATCTGGATACCGCCTACCCTTGCCGCCGCCGTGACGGGTCCCGTGGCAACGTGTCTGTTCCGTCTGGAAATGAACGGCGCGCCGGTCTCCAGCGGTATGGGTACCTGCGGCTTCGTGGGGCAGCTCGGCGTCTATACCGGCTGGGTCAACGACGTGCTCTCCGGCGCAAAGAGCGCCATCACCGCCGGGGATTGGGCGGCGCTCGTGCTGATCTCCTTTATCCTCCCCGCCCTGCTGACTTGGCTTTTCGCCATACCCCTTCGGAAGCAGGGTTGGATCAAAGAGGGCGATTTGAAACTGGAGCTGTGACGCATCGCGCGGAAAAAGAGCAGACCTGCGGCAAAACCGCAGGTCTGTTTTCTGTATCACGTAAAACTATTCTTCTTCCTCGCCGTGATAGAGAGCCGACAAAATAGCGGCGTACAACTGCTCCGGCGACGCTTGGAACCGCTGTGCCAGATCCTCCGCCATCTCGTGGGACGCCACCATCAGGTGCAGATCCATCAGATCGTCCCGGTCGTCGCTCAACGACAGGGACACGGTAAAGGTCCCGTCCTGCCGGGGTTCTACGCGACTGCGGATCTGGGAGCGGCGCAGCAGCTCCTTATTGTAGGCGGCAAGGTTCCGATCCGTCCGCAGTCGAACGGAATACGGGATGCCCGACTCGCAGATGGCACTGTTCTTCATCCCTTTGGGGGTGATGCAGTACGTCTGCTGCTCCGTCAGGCGTAAATGCTCCGTCCGCACCAGATCGGCAAGACATTCGGAAAACGCGAAATAATCGATCCCCTCGTCGCACATGGTCAGCTCCTGCATCCCCGCCGCCGGAAGCGGCTCAATGACGCGCGAGGCGATATACAGAATCAGGAATTTGATCTCCAGTTTGTCACGAATAAAACCAACGCCCATGCCAGCGCCTCCTTTTTTCTGCATTATACGGGAAAAAACCAGATTTGTACAGGGGAAACGGCAAAAAAATCCGCCGGCAAGATTGCAATATGTCGCGCTCTTTGATATGATAGGCGTGTCAATACACGCGGGAGGGGTCATAATATGTGGAAAAAGATATTGTATCTGATACTGATCTGCACGCTTCTGCTTGCCGCCGTCTCCTGCGGCAGCCGTTCCGCCGAGCCGGAAGAAACGCCGGACGTTGTGGAGGAGCCGGAGGAGATCGAACTGCCGGAGCCGGAACCGGAGCCGGAGATCGTACCGCTCAATCCGCTGACGGGGCTGCCTCTTTCCGACCCGTCTCGGGAGAACAGCCGGCCCATGGCGGTGATGCTCAACGACATTGACAGCGCCATGCCTCAGTGCGGTATCACCGACGCGGATATGATCTTTGAATACAACGTCGAGGGCGGCGTAACGCGGATGGTGGCGTTCTTTCAAGAGCCGCAGTCGGCAGGTGTGATCGGCTCTATCCGAAGCGCCAGAGCCTGTTTCGTGGAAACGGTACTGGGCATGGACGCCATCTATTTCCACGCCGGCGGCAGTGACGAAGCCACCAATATGATCGCCCGTTACGGCATCGATCACATCAACGGCGGCGCCGGAGGCGTGTTCTGGCGCGATAACGCAAGGATGCAGACCATGGCCTATGAGCATACGCTGATGACCTCCGGTGAGAGTCTTGCCAAGTGTGTGGTGGATCAGGGATTCCGCAGTGAGCACTACGACGATTACAGCTACCCTGTGACCTACGTGGAAAACGCTGCGCCCGAAAACGGCTCCGCCGCTTCTCATATCACGGTCTGCTTCTCCTGGTATAAACACACGGAATTCGACTACCGCGCCGATCAGGGACGGTATCTCATCTCACAAAGCTATTGGGGCGACACCGCCACACCCTACGCTGACGGCAATAACGGCGTGCAATCAGGCGCGGAAAACGTGCTGGTACTGCGTACCACCGTCTATAATAGCGGCGATCAGTCGGGTCATATGGTCATCGACCTGCAGGGCAGCGGCTCCGGCACCTTCTTCTGCGGCGGCAAATCAGAGCCGATCACCTGGCATAAGGAATCAATCTACGCCCCCTTCACTTATACGCGAGCCGACGGAACGGCCCTTTCTCTGCAAGCCGGGAAAACGTACGTCTGCGTAATCGGTAACGACGCGGAGCTGGGCATTCGCTGACGCTTTTTCAGATCGGAGGAAATCCATGGACGCTTTGGAACAGGCAAGGATCGATATTGAAGCGATAGACGGCGAAATGGCGGCGCTTTTTTGCCGCCGCATGGAGGCGGCGCGCCGTATCGCGGCGTATAAGAAGGAACACGCGCTGCCCATTTTTAACGAAGAACGGGAAAAAACGCTGTTGGAGAAGAACGCGGCGCTGATCGCCGACGAGTCGCTCAAAACGTACTACGTGCCCTTTTTTCAGGCGGTAACAGGCGTATCCAAGCAATATCAGCATCGTCTGCTCAACGGGATACGCGTGGCATACAGCGGTGTGGAGGGTGCTTTTGCCGATATTGCCGCCCGTCGTATTTTCCCCGACGGCACCCACACAGGCTACGCCAACTTCCAAGCCGCCTACGACGCGGTGGTATGCGGCGAATGTGACTGCGCCGTTTTGCCGGTGGAAAACAGCTATGCCGGCGCGGTGGGTCAGGTGATCGACCTGATGTTTGAAGGTCCTCTCTACGTAAGCGGCGTGTATACCCTGCCGATTACCCAGAATCTGCTGGGTCTGCCCGGCGCCTCTCCTGCCGCTGTGCGGCGTGTCATCAGCCATCCCCAGGCGTTGAGTCAGTGCGCCGCCTATATCCGTCAGCACGGCTACGAAACGGTATCGGCGGTCAATACCGCCGTGGCGGCGCAGCAGGTGGCACAATCCGGCGATCCCGCCACCGCGGCCATTGCCAGCGCCGAGACCGCCGCGCTGTACGGTCTGGCGGTCTTGGATCACGACATCAACGAGAGCATGACCAATACCACCAAGTTTGCCGTGTTTTCCCGGGTACCCAACACCACCCGGAGCCGCGACAATAAGTTTATTCTGCTCTTTACCATCAACGACGTGGCAGGCGCGCTGGCAAAAGCCATCAACGTGATCAGCGATCACGGCTTCAACATGAAAGCACTGCGCAGCCGCCCGGTGCGCGACCACGACTGGCAATACTATTTCTACGTGGAGGCGGAGGGTGACGACGCTTCCGAGGCGGGTCAGCGGATGCTGGAAGCTCTTGCGCGCCAGTGTGAAACGCTGAAGGTGGCAGGCCACTATACCGCTGAAATCAATTTGAAAGGGCGGCAAACGACATGAAGCTCTCCCTGTCCCTGCCCGGCGGCAGCTATGATATCCTCATAGAGCGCGGCGCGCTCTCACGCGCCGGCGCGGTCTTTTCTCTTTGCCGCCGCGTGATGATCGTGACCGACAACGGCGTGCCGCCTCAATACGCACAGACGCTGGCGGCACAGTGCAAAGCGCCGTATATCGTCACCGTGCCGCAGGGCGAGAAAAGCAAAAACCTTGCTACGCTGGAAACCGTTTTGCACCGTCTGCTGGACGCCGGATTTGACCGGGGCGACTGCGTGGCGGCGGTAGGCGGCGGCATGGTGGGCGATCTGGCAGGTCTGGCAGCGTCCCTCTATATGCGCGGCATTGATTTTTACAACGTTCCCACCACGGTACTCGCTCAGGTGGATTCCTCCGTGGGCGGCAAGACGGCGGTGGATCTGGGCGGCATGAAAAACGTTGTGGGTTCGTTTTATCAGCCGCGCGGCGTACTGATCGACCCGGACGTGCTGACCTCTCTGCCGCCCCGGCAGGTGTCGGCAGGGCTGGCGGAGGCGGTAAAGATCGCTCTCACCTGCGATCCCGGTCTTTTCGCGCTGCTGGAAAGTCAGGCGCCGGAGGCGCACTGGGAGGAGATCCTCTCCGGCGCGCTGCGGTGCAAGGCCGCCGTGGTGGAGCAGGACGAAAAAGAGCAGGGACTGCGGCGCATCCTTAATTTCGGGCATACCATCGGTCATGCCATTGAAAGCTGCGAAGGACTGCAAGGTCTCCTGCACGGCGAATGCGTGGCACTGGGGATGCTTCCCATGTGCAGTGAGCCGGTGCGCCGCCGGTTACAGGCGGTCCTTACAAAACTGTCGCTCCCGGTTCGGTGCCGTATCCGTCCGGACGATCTTCTCCGGGCGGTTTTGCACGATAAAAAAATGCGCGGCGGCATCGTCACCGTTACCACGGTGCGGGAGATCGGCCGCTGGGAAATGCAGGAGATCGCGCCGCAGGAGCTGCTGCCCCTGTTAGGTGTGATCGCTGAAGGAGGCGAACAGCTATGAAAAACACCTTCGGGCAAAGCGTAAGCGTGACACTGTTCGGTGAGAGCCACGGCGCCATGATCGGCGCGGTGGTAGACGGTCTTGCGCCCGGTATTCCGGTGGATGAAGCCTTTATCGCCCAACAGCTTTCTCTTCGCCGCAGTGACGGCGTTACCGGCACCGCCCGACGGGAATCGGACGAGTTCACCGTTTGCAGCGGCGTTTACCGCGGCATGACCACCGGCACACCGCTTTGTATCCTTATTCCCAATGCCGACACCCACAGCGCCGATTATGACGCGATCGCCCGTCTTCCCCGTCCGGGTCACGCCGACTATACGGCGCAGTGCAAGTACCACGGCTGGCAGGATCCGAGAGGCGGCGGACATTTCAGCGGACGGCTGACGGCGCCGCTGGTGGCGGTCGGGGCGGTAGCCATCCGCGCTCTGCGTGAGCGCGGCATCCTCATCGGCACCCACCTTCTGCGGTGCGGCGGCGTAGAGGACCGGCGGTTTACTCCTGCGGCGGAGGAATTGAACGCCGTCAACGCCACGATCTTTGCGGTATTGGACAGGTCTTCCGGCGAGGCGATGCGCCGTGCCATTACCGACGCCGCCGCCGCGGGCGACAGTGTGGGCGGTATTCTGGAAACGGCTGTTCTGGGTCTGCCTGCCGGCATAGGTGAGCCGTGGTTTGACACGGTGGAAGGCGTATTGTCCCACGCGCTGTTCAGCATCCCTGCCGTCAAAGGCGTTTCCTTCGGTGACGCGTTCTCTATGGCGGACGCGCCGGGCAGCGCGTATAACGACGCTTTTACGGTGCGTGATGGCGTGATCGCCACCGAAACCAACCATAACGGCGGCGTCAACGGCGGCATTACCAACGCCATGCCGCTGGTGTTCTCCTGCGCGGTCAAGCCCACGCCATCCATTTACAAGGAACAACAGACGGTGGATCTTTCCACAAAGGAGATCGCCGCTTTGCGCCTCAAGGGTCGCCACGACCCTGCCATTATCCACCGGGCGCGTGTGGTGGTGGACAGCGTGACGGCGCTGGTGCTGTGCGACCTTCTCGCCCAGCGGTATGGGACCGATTGGTTACGGGGTGAAACGGCATGGAATACGGACTGATCGCCAAGCACCTGGGGCACAGCTTCTCCCCTGCCATCCACGGCATGATCGGCTCTTACGGCTATGAGACGGTTGAGTTAACGGAAGAAGATCTGCCGCGCTTTTTAGCCGCCGGAGATTTTTGCGGCGTGAACGTGACCATTCCCTATAAGGAGACCGTGATCCCCTATCTCGACCGCGTCAGCGACGAGGCGCGCAGGATCGGCGCGGTAAACACCATCGTCCGGCGCGGCGGCGAGCTGTGGGGTTATAACACGGATTTCGGCGGTATGACGGCGCTTTTCCACCACGTGGGGGTTTCTACGCTGGCAGGAAAAAAGGTACTGATCCTCGGCAGCGGCGGCACGTCGCGCACCGCTTTCGCGGTGGCGCAGGCGATGAACGCCTCCTCTGTCCTGCGCGTCAGCCGCCGGGCGCAGGAGGGCTGTATCACCTATGACGAGGCGTACCGCCGCCATCGGGACGCGCAGGTCGTCATCAACACCACGCCCTGCGGTATGTTCCCCGACGTTGACGGCTGTCCCATAGATCCTGCCGCGTTTCCGGCGCTTGCCTGCGTGTTGGACGCGATATTCAATCCCCTGCGATCTTCGCTGGTTTTAGCGGCGCGTCGATGCGGCGCCGTCGCCGAGGGCGGACTGTATATGCTGGTCCGTCAGGCGATCCTGGCAAGCGAGCTGTTTACGGGGCGTACACCGCCGCCGGATACGCAGGAGCGAATCTATTCGGCATTGCTTCGACAAAAGGAGAATCCGGTGCTCATCGGTATGCCCTCCAGCGGCAAGACCACGGTGGGGCGCCTTTTAGCGGAGCGGCTGAACCGTCCGTTTGTGGATCTGGACGAGGTGATCGTCCGGCAGACAGGCTGTTCCATCCGCGAGATCTTCCAAAAACACGGCGAGGACGGCTTCCGCCGGATGGAGGCGGACGCGGTGCGTTCCACGGCGGCGCAGACCGGCGCGGTGATCGCCACCGGCGGCGGCTGTATCCTGCGCCGGGACAACGTGACAGAACTTCTCAAAAACGGCCGCCTCTATTTTCTCGACCGTCCCCTTGCTGAGCTTCTGCCCACGAAGGATCGTCCCCTTGCCCAAAGCGCCGGGCAGATCCAACGGCTCTATGAAACGCGTCTGCCGCTCTACCGCGCCGCGGCAGGCGTGACCGTTCCCGTGGACGCGCCGGCGGAGATCATCGCCGGGCGGATCGCGGAAGATTTTATCCTGTAAGGAGCGTCTGTATGCATTTTCTCGTATTGAACGGACCGAATTTGAATATGCTGGGCATCCGGGAACCGGGTATATACGGCCCGGATACTTACGAAACGCTGTGCGACCGGGTGCGCCGGCACGCGGAAAGCCGCGGCGTCACGGTGGAGCTGTACCAGTCCAACCACGAAGGCGATCTGGTGGACGCCATTCAGCGCGCCTACGGAACGGCGG
The DNA here is from genome assembly GCA_002309395.1 of Oscillospiraceae bacterium UBA1230. Classification (GTDB taxonomy): domain Bacteria; phylum Bacillota; class Clostridia; order Oscillospirales; family Oscillospiraceae; genus Vescimonas. The sequence continues at coordinate 30,732 of DBWU01000069.1, read as the reverse complement.
ACGGGATCGTGCTCAATCCCGGCGCCTATACCCACACCAGTATCGCGCTGCTGGACGCGCTCAAAGCCGTATCGCTTCCGGCGGTGGAGGTACACCTTTCCCGTGTAGAGGACCGTGAGCCGTTCCGCCGGCAGAGTTACGTGCGCCTTGCCTGCTGTCGCACCATTACGGGGCACGGCATCGACGGCTATCTGGAGGCGATCGATCATCTCTGCGAGGTCGTGCCATGCAAGTAACGATCCGAGCGTCTGGTTGCGGCGGCACGATACAGGCGCCGCCCTCGAAAAGTGACGCGCACCGGCTGTTGCTATGCGCCGGTCTTGCCCCGGGGGAAAGTGTGATACACCGTATCGCGCCCTCGGAAGACCTGCTGGCGACCATGGACTGCCTGCGCGCTTTGGGCGCGACAGTATCCTACGACGGCGAGAGCGCCGTTATCCGCGGCGCGGACCCTCTCAAAATGCCGGAGGGCGCCGTCCTTCCCTGCCGTGAAAGCGGCAGTACCCTGCGATTTTTCCTGCCGCTGGCGCTCCTGAGCGGTCACACGGCGCATTTCACCGGCAGTTCCACGCTGCTGAACCGTCCCTTGAGCGTGTATGAAACCATCTGCCGGGAACGCCGGCTTCTCTTCCGCCGGAGCAACGATCGTCTGACCGTTGCCGGACCGCTGCAAGGCGGCGAATTTACGCTTCGCGGCGACGTCAGCAGTCAGTTCATCAGCGGTCTGCTGTTCGCCCTGCCGCTGGTAAAGGAAAGCAGTTCCCTGCGTCTCCTGCCGCCGGTGGAGAGCCTGCCCTACGTCCGCATGACGCTCCGCACAATGGCACGGTTCGGCGCGGCGGCGTATTTTGAAGGTGATACGGCTCTGGGCGTGTACGGCGGACAAACATATCGCCCCGGATGCCATACGGTGGAGGGCGACTGGTCGAACGCGGCGTTTTTCCTGGCGCTGGACGGCGTAACCGTTGCCGGGCTTGACGATGAGAGTTTGCAGGGCGACAAGGTCTGCCTGGCATATTTTGACGCGCTGCGGCGCGGCACGCCTGCGCTGGATCTTACCGATTGCCCGGACCTGGCACCTGTGTGCATGGCGCTTGCCGCCGCGCATCACGGCGCCGTATTCACCGGCACGCGGCGGCTTCGAATGAAGGAAAGCGACCGGGGCGCCGCCATGGCGGAGGAGCTTGAAAAGTTCGGCGCACAGGTAACGCAGGAGGAGAACAGGATCACCGTGGCGCCGCTGCAGCATGCGCCGACGGAGCGTTTACAAGGGCATAATGACCACCGCATCGTGATGGCGCTGGCGGTGTTATGCAGTCGTACCGGCGGCGTAATAGAGGGCGCCGAGGCGGTGCGAAAAAGTCTGCCGGATTTCTTTGCGCGATTGGGGCAAACCGGAGTTGAGGTGGAACAGGATGGAATGGATCAGTAACGGCAACATCATGATCGTGGGGCTGGGGTTGATGGGCGGCAGTTACGCCAGAATACTCAAGCGTCTCGGATTTCGCGTGGACGCCATCGACAGCAACGGTGACAGCATCGCTTACGCGCTGGACAATCATATCATCGACCGCGGCTTTACCACCGCCGATCCCGTTGCGCTGGGCGAGGCGGACGCGGTGATCTTCGCGCTGTATCCGGCGGTATTTCGCCGGTGGATCGAGGAGAACCAGTCGCTTTTGAAACCCGGCGCTCTACTCACCGATGTGACCGGCGTGAAAAGCTGTATCGTCTACGATATCCAGCGCATCCTGCGCCGCGACGTGGAGTTTATCGCCGCCCATCCCATGGCGGGGCGGGAGGTGTACGGCGTGGAGAACAGCCGGGACGATCTCTTTCGGGACGCCAACTATATCGTAGTTCCCACAAGCGCCAATACACCATCGGCCATTGAATGGTGCAAACAGCTCGGGCAGATTCTGGGTTTTGCCCGCGTTAGCACCCTCTCGCCGGAGGAACATGACAAGATGATCGGCTTTTTGAGCCAACTGACCCACTGTATCGCCGTGTCGCTGATGACGTGCAGCGATAACCGGCATCTGGCGGATTACACCGGCAACTCCTTCCGTGATCTGACGCGGATCGCCAGCATCAACGACGCTATGTGGAGCGAGCTGTTTTTGCTGAATAAGGAGCCGCTTTTAGAGCAGATGGATCTCTTCTTACGGGAGTTTACCGCTCTGCGCGATCTCCTGGCGGCGGAGGACGTAGCGAAGCTGCGTGAGAAAATGCGGCTTTCTACCCGGCGGCGCGCATATTTTGACCGATAAAGGAGCGGATACGCCATGAATATGGATTTTGACAGAAAACTTGCTATTCCCATGGAGGTCAAGGAGATGTATCCCGTGTCCGCGAAACTGGCGGATACGGTGGCACAGCGCGCCGCCACGGTCAAAAGCATCATTGCCGGACGGTGCGATAAGCTGCTGCTGGTGATCGGCCCGTGTTCGGCGGACAACGAGGTAAGCGTGCTGGATTATATCGCGCGGCTGCGTGCGGTACAGGACAAGGTGGCGGATTCTATCTTCATCGTGCCGCGGATCTATACCAATAAACCGCGCACCACCGGCGAGGGATATAAGGGAATGCTCCATCAACCCGATCCCACCGGCAAGACCGATCTTCTCAAGGGCATCGTGGCGATCCGCCAGCTCCACATGAAGGCGCTGGCGGAAACCGGTTTTTCCTGCGCCGACGAGATGCTCTATCCGGAAAACCACAAGTATCTGGATGATCTTCTGTGCTACGTGGCGGTAGGTGCCCGATCGGTGGAGGATCAACAGCACCGTCTGACCGCCAGCGGTCTGGAGGTGGCGGTGGGCATGAAGAACCCCACCGGCGGCGATATTGACGTGATGATGAATTCCATCACCGCCGCACAGCATCCCCACACCTTTATTTATCGCGGCTGGCAGGCACATTCTCACGGGAATCCCCATGCCCACGCCGTACTGCGCGGCTACGTGGATAAGCACGGCAAATCCCATCCCAACTACCACTATGAGGATCTCCTCCATTTGAGCGAAACGTACGCCACCCACGATCTGCAAAACCCCGCCGTTGTTATTGACACCAACCACGCCAATTCCGGCAAACAGTATCTTGAACAGATTCGCATTGCCAAAGAGGTGATGGTCAATCGCCGCTACAACGCCTCTATCGCCCGGCTGGTCAAGGGTTTTATGATCGAAAGCTATCTGGAGGACGGCGCCCAAAGCGTCGGCGGCGGCTGTTACGGCAAGTCTATCACCGACCCCTGTTTGGGCTGGGAAAAGACGGAACGGCTTATCTATGATCTGGCGGACCTGCTCTGAAAAAAATTGAAATTTTTGTAAATTAGGTGTTGCTTTTTCAATTGAATTGTGATATTATTCACAATGCTGTTGATAAGACAGCGAAATAATCCGATTCAGGAGATAAAACGCATGAAGAACTATTTTGATCTTAAGGGCAACGTCGCCATCGTTACCGGCTGCTCCAGCGGTCTGGGTGTGCAGATGGCAAAGGCACTCGCCAATCAGGGTGCCAATATCGTGGTCGTGGCGCGCCGCAAGAACCTCATTGAGGAAGTCGCCGCCGAGATCAGCGCCTCCTTCGGTGTGGAAACGCTTGCCGTTCCCTGCGACATCACCGATACCGACGCTGTCAACGCCATGGTGGATGAAGTTCTCGCCAAGTTCGGCCGCATCGACGTGCTGATCAACAACGCCGGTACCGGCGCTGTGGGTCCTGCCGAAGATATCAGCGACGATCAGTTCGATCACGAGATGCAGATCGACCTGTTCGGTTCCTTCAAGGTCGCCCGTGCGGTCGCCAAGAAGGCCATGATCCCCGCCAAGTACGGCCGCGTGATCAATATCGCTTCCATGTACGGTCTGGTGGGTAATAAGATCGCCGGCTCCGCTCCCTATCATGCCGCTAAGGGTGGCGTGGTCAACCTGACCCGCGCTCTCGCCGCTGAATGGGGTAAGTACGGCATCACCGTCAACTCCATCTGCCCCGGCTATTTCTACACTCCGCTGACCACCGAAACGCTCAACAGCGATTTCTTCCAGCAGAATGCGCGCACCATGATCCCCGAAGAGCGTTACGGCCATGAGGGCGAGCTGGACACCGCAGCCATCTTCCTCGCCTCCCCCGCTTCTTCCTACGTCACCGGCGTTCAGCTGCCTGTTGACGGCGGTTATACCTGCATGTAATTTTTCACCCCTCTCTTTAAACATACGGAACCGTCGGGCATTTGCCCGGCGGTTCTTCTTATGTCCGATCCTGATCGCGCGGAGCGCTCCCTTTCACAAGTTTTTTCCGGCGGCATACAATGGATTGAAAGAGAAAATCTTTCACTACTTAAAATAGGAGGGAATCGTATGCCTGAAAATGTGATGCCGGGTCCCGTGAATGATCTGGAAAGCGTGCGGGAATCCGTTTGTATCCATACGCGAAAGATATTCGACAGTTGCCGGGATAAGGACTGCGTAGAGGATCTGCGCTTTTATCCCACGGAGGAAGCGCAGGCGCTTCTGGAAACCTCACAGATGGCAAAAGGCGGCACAGCGGAGCTTCTGTACGTGTACACCGACGTGGAGCCGGTGAGCTTCAACCGCGGCTTCTACTCTATCGACATGCGCTTTTTCTACCGCGTGACGCTGCAGGTCTACACCGGCGCGCCGCGCTATACGCCGGTGGAGGGTCTTTGCGTGTTCGATAAACGCTGCATCCTGTTCGGCAGTGAAGGAAATGCCAAGATCTTTACCTCTGATACCGTGCTGGATGAGCTGGATATTCCGGCGGCAATGCGCACCAATCTGCCCGTAGCGGTGGTGGAAGCCGTTGACCCCATTGTGCTGGATTGCCGTCTCTCCACACCGCCTGCCGGCGGCGACGTGCCTCTGACCGAGATCCCCGCTTTCATCGCCGAGAGCTTTTCCAGCCCCCTGGTGCTGGACGACGAGGAAGAGCGCCACTATTACGTGACGCTGGGTCAGTTCTCTCTGGTGCGTCTGGAACGCGATACCCAGCTCCTCATTCCGGTATACAACTATTGCATCCCCGAAACCGAATGTCCCGGTAACGATCAGGACGATCCTTGCGGTCTGTTCCGCAGCGTCTCGTTCCCCATCAACGAATTCTTCCCGCCCAACACAGTGGATACCCCCACTGACTACGCCACCGCGCGCAACTACTGCGCCAGCCGGTAAGTCTGTGAGAATACAAAAGGAGAACAGCCGATAGAAGTCACTTCGTAAGGAAGTTGATGAAAAAAGTAAAAGCTGTGAGGCTCAACGAGCCTCACAGCTTTTTGTGCTTTTCATATGAAATTACGGAAACTACTTCCGCCGCCGCTTTGAAGGATGTTTATGCTTTTTCCACGTTGGTGAGGTCCATGCCCAATCCTTGTAAAAGAGGCTTCGGAACCAACCCGGATAGCGTTCCGGATGCCTGCCAACCAATACCATTAAAACCGAAACGGCAGCAATTACACCCCCCATTACCATTAGGCAGATGCACGGAACAAGTTGCGTGTTGCGGTAGGCGGTGTTGTAATCGTATGAGCTGAGAATCCTGCTATTGTAATCGTTTGAAATCGCACATATATAGTATTGATCTCTTGCCTCATCAGCCACAATGTGAAAGTAATCTCCTCCACACAGCATCTCCGGATCCGGAACGGAGACTTCATAGCCGGACAGCCAGGATATTGCAAATGGTTTTTCAACTCCGGGAGCATAAAGCAGAATTGTTCCGCTTTCCTTTTTCACCCGATTGTAAGATGAAAAGGTCGTGCGCACTTCCACCGCATCACCGGGAATGCTATCGTCTGCCGGTCTTAAAACAAAACCGGGGAGGATGATCATGCCGATAGAAGCAATGAGGGTAAAAACAGAAATAAACAGATACAGCCATGGAGTATCCAGATTCCCGTTCATAGGATCCTTTTTGGACTTATATACAGGAAGGTGCTTTTTGTGTCGCATTATGTACGCCTTGTCGGCGTGCGCAACGAACTCGCTGCTCCCAAGGGTCATGGTATCCAACCTGATCCTCCGGCGCCCGCAGCGCAGTATCGTGTCGCCTCCCTTGCGGGAGATTCCGGTGATTTCCCCGTAGTCATAGGAGTGCTTTATTCCAAATAAATTGCTTTTCTCAAATCTTGATTCATCATATGTGACCGTCTCGTTGCAGTAGGCCAGCATCATGGCGATACAAGCAAGAACGACCACCTCAAATATGTACCATACACCGCTGGGTATATCATCTGCCCCAAATAACGTAACAGGAACGCTGAGCATCCCACCACAGACTGCGCCGACCCACAGAAGTACAGGGCTCAATGATACGAGACGATCATATTGGGTATCTTTTCGATTTTTGCAGAGGACCATACCACGGATAAATAGCAGGATAAAAAACACGTCCTGTATGATGGGAACAGCAGAAAACAGAACAAACTTCACTGTGTCTGGCATGTCACTTCTCCTTTTTCCGTCTTGTATCAAGGCATTAGCCCAAAAAAGGAAGATATCTCTTATGAAGTATCATACCATAACCTAACATATTTAGCAACTTGTCCACAATAATAACAATAATAACAATAATAACGAGCATCGGATTTTGCACCCCAAAATCCGTAACCAGCAGGCAAAACAGGCGTGACCGTCGTAGTCACACCTGTTTCATATCCTTTTGAGCCGGCATTTGCAACCTCAAAGCAACTTCCTTATGAAGTACTGCCCATCGGCTGTTCTCCTTTTTTCAGTTCTGCTTTCCGTCCGGCGTATTCTCCCGAACCACCACGTTTTCCGTGCCCAGCCACTGGCGGCACTCCTCCAGCAGCGCCGGATGGTACAGGCATTTTCCGCCCAACAACCTGCCGCTGTCCGCCAATCGGATCTTCACCGGCGTGTCGCCTTCAAACATCGTCATCACCAACTGCAAATGGCGGAATTCCCTGCTGTCCGCGCCGGGAACGCGCAGGTAGACGGTGCGGCTGCTGCCGCTCCCCTGTGCCGG
>DBWU01000069.1:576-23698 GCA_002309395.1 Oscillospiraceae bacterium UBA1230 | reverse complement strand
ATGCTGTCGCACATGATCTGGGGCGGTTTCTCGTCCCGTACCGACAGCTTCCCTTTCACCACCACCGGCGTATTCACCTGCATATAACTGCCGCACTGTTCAATGGTACGGCTGAAGCATAGCAGCTCAATGGACGCCAGCTCGTCCTCCACCGTCACGTACGCCATCAGCGTATTCTTTTTGGTGGTACGCGTTTTACTGGCGGTCACAATGCCTGCCACCGTTACGTACTGCCCGTCAAAGAATCGCTCCGGGCCCTCCTCCTGCGCGAAATCGGACGTGATATCGTGGATGGAAACGGCGCCTGCCTGCCGCGCCGCCGCGTGATAATCCGCCATGGGATGACCGCTCAAGTAAAGACCGGTCGTTTCCTTCTCCATGAACATCCGCTCCGCGGCGGAATACTCCGGCACGTCCGGCAATTTGACCCGATTATGGACGGTGGAGACTGCGCCGGCGCCGAAGAAGTCCATCTGCCCTTCCACGTTCTCCCTGCGGCTGTCGGCAACGCTGTCCATCACCCGTTCGTAAACCTGCATGAGTTGTGCCCGGCGGTCACCGAGACTGTCGAACGCGCCGGATTTGATGAGATTCTCCACGGCGCGCTTATTCATATCGCTGCACGCATACATCCGCTCGCAAAAATCCTGGAAGGAGGTAAACGCCCCGTCCTCCTGACGGCGGCGCACCATATCCTGAATAAAGCCGCGCCCGATATTCTTGATCGCCACCAGACCGAAGCGGATACCGCCCTCCTCCACCGTGAAGCGGTCGAAGGAGCGGTTCACGTCAGGCGGCAGCAGGGAGATGGCACACTCACGGCACTCGGCGATATACTCGGCGATCTTGTCCGTATTGTCCAGCACGCTGGTCAAAAGCGATGCCATATACTCACGGGGATAGTGGCACTTGAACCACGCCGTTTGATACGCCACCACCGCATAGGACACCGCGTGTGCCTTATTGAAGGCGTAATTGGCAAAATCGTAGATCTCGTCGTAGATAGACTGGGCCACGTCCTCTGGAATGCCGTTGGCGGCACAGCCCTTGATGTGCCGCGCGGGATCGCCGTGCAGAAAGGCGCCGCGCTCCTTTTCGATATCCTTGACCTTCTTTTTGCTCATGGCGCGGCGCACCATATCCGCCTGCCCCAGCGAATAGCCCGCCAACTGCTGGAAAATGCGGATCACCTGCTCCTGATAGACGATACAGCCATAGGTGATGTCCAGGATCGGCTTGAGCAGAGGATGCTTATAGGTAATGAGCTTCGGATCGTGCTTACAGGCGATAAACCGGGGGATCGACTCCATGGGGCCGGGGCGATACAGGGCGATGATGGCGGTGATATCCTCGATATTTTCCGGCTTGAGCCCGATACACACGCCGGTCATGCCGGCAGATTCCATCTGGAATACGCCGGAGGTCTTCCCTTCCGTGAGCATTTTGAACACCGCCGGATCGTCCATAGGGATACTCTCCAGCGCAAAATCGCCGCGCTCCGGCGGAAGCGTTTGGCGCACCATTTTCACCGCGTCGTCCAGCACCGTCAGGTTCCGCAGACCCAAAAAATCCATCTTGAGAAGTCCCAGCTCCTCCAGCGTGGTCATATTATACTGGCAGACGATGGCGTCCTCGTTCCGCGCCAGGGGCACGTATTCATAGACCGGGCGCTTGGTGATCACCACGCCGGCGGCATGGGTGGAGGCGTGGCGCGGCATACCCTCCAACGCCTGCGCCATATCGATCAAGCGGCGGATCCGCTCGTCCTCATCATAGAGATCGGAGAGCTGTTTGGAAAGACGCAGCGCGTCCTTGATCGTAATGTGCAGGGCGGTAGGCACCAGCTTTGCCACCACGTCCACCTCGGCGTAGGTCATGTTCAGCGCGCGTCCCACGTCACGAATGGCGCCTCGCGCCGCCATGGTGCCGAAGGTAACGATCTGCGCCACGTGGTCGTCACCGTATTTCCGGCGCACGTAATCCACCACCTCGCCGCGGCGCACGTCGCCAAAGTCCATGTCGATATCCGGCATAGAAACACGCTCCGGGTTGAGGAAACGCTCAAAGTAGAGGCTATACTGCATGGGATCGATGTCTGTGATATGGAGGCAGTAGGACACCATGGAGCCGGCGGCACTGCCGCGGCCGGGACCTACCGGGATTCCGGCGCCCTTGGCATAGCGCACGAAATCGGACACGATGAGGAAATAGTCGGTAAATCCCATCTTCTCGATCATATCCAGCTCATAGGCAAGCTGCTTTCGATACTGAGGCTTGTCCGCTCCGTACCGCTCGGCAAATCCCTCGTCACAGAGCTTGCGGAGGTAGGCGGAGGAATCGTAACCCGGCGGCAATTTGAATTCCGGCAGGTGGTATTTTCCGAAGGTGAATTCCACCTGACAGCGATCCGCGATCTTCTGGGTATTCTCCACGGCGCCGGGATAGGCGGAAAAGAGCGCCTCCATTTCCTCGGTGGAGCGGAGATAAAAGTTTCGCGGCTCGTAGCGCATACGGTTTTCATCGTCCACCGTTTTGCCGGTCTGGATGCACAAAAGCACGTCGTGGCTCTCCGCGTCTTCCCGGCGCAGATAGTGGGCGTCGTTGGTGCATACCAGCGGGATCCCCGTTTCCTGATGGAGCCGGAGCAGCGCACGGTTCACCTCGGTCTGCTCGGCGATGCCGTGATCCTGCAGTTCCAGATAAAAATTCCCCTCGCCCAAAATCTCCTGCATATCCAGCGCGTATTGCCGGGCGCCGTCATAGTCGCCGTTGAGGATCCGGCGCGGGATCTCCCCTGCCAGACAGGCAGACAGCCCGATCAGTCCCTCGCTGTGAGCGCGCAGGATCTCCAGGTCGATCCGGGGTTTGATATAGAATCCCTCCACGTACGCCTGGGAGACCATATAGGAGAGATTGCGGTAACCCGTTTCATTTTGGCACAGCAACACCAGATGGCGCGATTCGCTGTCAAATTCATGGATCTTATCAAAACGCGTACGCCGCGCCACGTATACCTCACAGCCGATGACGGGATGGATCCCCTCCGCTTTGCAGGCACGGTAAAAATCGATCACGCCGTACATGGCGCCGTGATCGGTAATGGCGCAGGCGGTTTGTCCCATCTCGCGGACCAGCTTAGGCAGGTCGCGGATGCGGCAGGCGCCGTCCAGCAGACTGTATTCCGTATGTACGTGTAAGTGTGCAAACGCCATAGGCTTATTCCCTTTCCAGTTCCTCCAAAAGATCGCACAACAGCTCCGTCGCCATCACGATCAGTTGATCGCAGTGCGCCTCGGCGCCCGTCAGCTTCACCTGCTCGGTAAGCATTAGATCTTTCTCGCGCAGAAGATCGCGGCAATCCAGTTTTCCGCCGCAACGGGCGGCAAAGCGCCGCTCAAACTCCTTTGTCAGTCGGGTGGAGCGCGCCTTCCCCTCCGCGCCGTTTTCCGGCGTATGGGGATAGAGTATGCCCAGAAGCATAACGGCGGCGCTGACCGTGCCGCAAACACCGCCGTACCGCACACCGCTTCCAAAGCCGCTCCCCAGCGCAAAGCACTGCTCCGGCGTGAAGGGCGTCAGGTCGGCAAAAGCGCCTAAAACGCTCTGGGCGCAATTCATCGTGGTCTGGTGCAGTGCCAGCGCTTTGGCACAGCGTTCCGCTTTCGTCATGGTATCATCTCCGCCTTTTCCATAATTTTCCGCATTCGGTGATTGATGCAGGATTTGCTCACCGGCGGATCGCTCATTGCCGCCAGCTCCCATAAGGATGCTTCAGGATTGGCAAGGCGCAGCAGCGCCGTTTGGCGCAGTTTCTCCGGCAGGGCGTTCCATGCGGCACTGCGGCGCAGCCGCTCGATCTTCGCTGCCTGCTGTGCGCCCGCCTCCACCGCTTTTTCCACGTTTGCCATGTCGCAGTTATAGGCTCGGTTGGCGCCGTTGCGGATCTCCTTCGCCACCTTGGCGTTCATCACGTCCATCGCCGCCGCCGGCGCGCCGATGGTGGTCAGCAGATCCTCGATATGTTCCGATTGTTTGAAATAGATCACGCTGTTGCCGCCGCGACCGACGGTACGGGGAATAAATCCGATCTCCTGCAGCAGAGCAGATACCTCACGGCTGGCCTGTGCGTGGGAGGTCGTCAGTTCCAGATGGTATCTCTTTTCAGGGTCCGTCACACTGCCGCCGGCAAGAAACGCGCCGCGCAAAAACGACGCGCGACAGCAATCGTCCTCCAACATGCCGAAATTGACGTGGAGCGCCAGCATCTGGGAGGGATCATAACCAAGCTGGTCGATGATGCGGTGGAGCTTCGCCGGGTCCGTTATGCGAAATACCAGCTTCCCTTTTTCCCACGGTTCACCTGGCATCGCGTCAAACTTCACGCCGAAGGCGCGCTGAAACAACCTCGGAAGCCGCACGCCGAATTCCCGGTTCTCCGTGATGATCCGCACCTCACCGCCGGTAAACGTGTTGGCGAAAAGAAGCACGCCGTATGCCTCCGCCTTGGCACAGCAGGAACGCTGAACGGGGGCGCGGCAGATCTCGTTTTTTACTTTGGCAGCAAATGACACCACGTCGTTCCCTCCCCTTATCTGCCTGCGTGCTGATCGTAAAGCCACATCAATTCCCGGGCAAGCTGACCCGGATTGTGTCGCACGTGACCGTTATCCACCGTAGATACGGCACGGCTCACCACCTCGACCCCCATGCTCTGACACACGGCGCTGTCGCACAGCAGTACTTCCGCGCCTTCTTCGGCGTATCGCTGCGCCACCGACGGCGGGATCGGCGCGGAGTTGGCAAGGCACAGATCCACAAGCTGTGTACCGGTGTGCTGTTCCATGGCGCGCAAATGGTCGGAAAGCGTGTAGCCTTCCGTTTCACCGATCTGGGTCATCACGTTGGCAACGTAGATCTTCACGGCACGGGACGCTTTGAGCGCCTCCACCACGCCGTCCACCAGCAGATCGGGGATAATGCTGGTATAGAGGCTCCCCGGACCCAGCACGATCAAATCGGCTTCGGCGATGGCTTGCAGCGCCGTTTGAAGCGCCGGAGCGCCTTCCGGCAGCAATCGCACGCGGCGGATCCGGCAATGCTGCATCCGCTTCGACGAGGCGATACTGGATTCACCGGTCACGCGAACGCCGTTTTCAAATTCCGCCTCCAACTGCACGTTCGCCGTAGTGACCGGCAAAACGCGCCCGGTGATCGCCAGCACGCGGCTGAGGCTCTCCACAGCCTCTTCAAAGCTGGGCATGATCCCGTTCAGTGCCGCCAGCAGGAGATTTCCGAAGCTCTGACCGGCAAGGGCACCGTCGGTAAACCGATAGTGGATCAGCTGTGACATCAGCGATTCACAGCCTGCCAGCGATTCCATACAGTTGCGTATATCGCCCGGCGGCAGCATACCCAATTCCTGGCGCAGTACGCCGGAGCCGCCGCCGTCATCCGCCATGGTGACGATGGCGGTGATCTCTTTGGTATAGATCTTTAAACCGCGCAATAGCGTGGAAAGTCCCGTGCCGCCGCCGATAGCGGCTATTTTGATATCCTGATGCGCCGTATAAGACGGTTCGCTCATGTCTATTCCATCCTTTTAGCGGGAAATATCCCGGTGGTTTTCCGTGACCTGATAGCCTGCCTTGGTGATATAGTCCGCCAGTTCGTGGGCGACCGCCACGCTGCGGTGATGTCCACCGGTACAGCCCACGGCGATCACAAGCACTGTTTTTCCCTCTTCGCTGTACAGCGGCAGTAAAAACGACAGCATCTTTTCCAGTTGCTCCATAAATTCGTGGGTCTGGCGGAAAGAAAACACGAAGTCACGCACCTGCCTGTCAAGGCCGGTCAAATGCTTCAGATCCGCCACGTAAAAGGGGTTGGGCATAAACCGCACGTCAAACACCAGATCCGCCTCAATGGGGATCCCGTGCTTAAAGCCAAAGGACAGCACGTTAACGTTCAAACCCTGCCGGTCGCTCTGGGCGCCGAACAGATTCAGCAGTTCGCTGCGCAACTTGGCGGAGGAAAAGGAAGTGGTGTTGATGATAAAGTCTGCAAAATCGCGGATAGGCTGCATCCGTGTCCGCTCCTCCTGCACCGCCTGCTGAATACTGACGCCTTCCCCCGACAGGGGGTGGATCCGCCGGGTCTCCTTATAGCGGTTGACGATCGCCTCCGTGGACGCCTCCAAAAACAGCATCCGGCACGTCACACCCAGGGCGCGCATCTTCTCCATCGCGTCCAGCAGCAAATGGAATTCCTCCCCGGCGCGTACGTCATACACCAGCGCCACACGGTCGTAATGGCCGCCGGACGCCACGCAGAATTCCGCAAATTTCACCATCATCCGCGAGGGAAGATTATCCACTGTATAGTAGCCGATGTCCTCCAGGAAAGACGCCGCCTGGCTCTTTCCGCTGCCGGACAGTCCCGATATGATGAGTATTTCCATCTATTCCTCCTCAGTGATCATACGCACTTCCGTTTCAAGCAAAATGCCGCTCTCCTGCTGTACGCGCTGTTGGATCTGCCTGATCAGCTCCTTCACGTCGGCGCTGGTGGCGCCGCCCGTGTTGATCACAAAACCCGCGTGCTTTTCAGAGACCACCGCGCCGCCGAAGCGCAGGCCTTTCAAACCAGCCCGGTCGATCAGCGTGCCGGCAAAGGCGCCTTCGGGGCGCTTGAAGGTACTGCCGGCGCTGGGATACTCTAAAGGCTGTGACGCCATGCGCCGCGCCATCAGCTCTTCCATCCGGCCACGGATCTCCGCCTCGTCGCCTTGGGAGAGCCGGAACGTCGCCGACAGCACCGCGCATTCCGGTCGGTCGGACAGCAGACTCCGGCGGTAGCCAAGCGCCAGCTCCTCCACCGGGAAAAACCGCACCGTGCCGTCTTCCGTCATCAGCTCCGCGCCCACCAGCACGTCCTTGATCTCGCCGCCGTAAGCGCCTGCGTTCATCACCACGGCGCCGCCCACACTGCCGGGGATCCCGTGGGCAAATTCCAGACCCGTCAAGGCATGGCTCCGGGCACATACCGCCAGACGCGCCAGCGTCACGCCGCACTGAGCCGTCAAGACCTCGCCTTGACACTTGATATCCGTCAGCTCGTCGGTGGCAACCACCAGACGCTCCAGCTCCTCATCGGGAAAGAGCACGTTGGTGCCGTTACCCAGCAGCAGCGGCGCTCCGCCCTGCTCACGGGCAAACATGACGGCGCGCGTCAACTCCTCCGCCGTGCGGGGAAACGCCATCCGCCGGGCGTTGCCGCCGATGCGAAACGAACAGTGGCGCGATAGCGGCTCGTCTTTGAGTACCGTCATCTCCGGCAACTGTTCCGCCGCCCATTCGTCAAACTTCTCATACCAGCGCATAGCCGCCTCCTAAATCCGTTTTTTCTTACCCAGGAGCGCCGCGCCGATCACACCTGCTTTGGCGCCAAGCTCCGCACGCACCAGACGCGTGCGCTTATCGCGGTTGACCGGCATACTCTCCTGCTCGATCCTGCGGCGCAGAGGCAGCAGCAGGCTGGCGTCCTCCTCATTGCTGACGCCGCCGCCGATCGCCAGCGTGTCGGGCTGAAAGATATTGATGATATTCATGATCCCCTCGGCAAGATAGGTAATGTACTGATCCCGCACGGTAATCGCCGTCTCATCCCCCAGCCGCGCCGCGATAAAGGCGGACTGACCGGAAACGTGCCCGTCGTTTTCCGCCACCACACGCGCCAGAACGCTGTCCGGCCGGCACTCGATCGCCTCTGCGGTCATGCGCTTGAGCGCCGTAGCGGAGGCGTACTGCTCCCAACAGCCCCGGCGGCCGCAGGGACAGGGCGTTCCGCCGGATATGATGGTCATGTGCCCCACCTCGCCTGCCATACCGTTGGCGCCGTGAAAAATTTTCCCGTTGTGCACGATACCGCCGCCGATCCCCGTGCCCAGCGTAACGGTTATGAATCGCTTGCTCCCCTGCCCGGCACCGGCAAAGTATTCCGCCAGCGCCGCACAGTTGGCGTCGTTTTCCAGATACAGCGGCATGGACAGCTCACGGTGAAAGAGCTTGCGAAGCGGCACGCTTCGCAGCGGCAGATTGCAGCTATACAAGATGGTGCCGGTGTGGATATCAATAGCGCCCGGCACGCCTACGCCCACAGACGCCACTTGCTCCAGCGGTATCTTCGCCGCGGCGCAAAGTCCCCGGCACATTTCCACCAGCGTATGCGCCAGCGCGCTCTGATCCTCGATCCGGGCGATCTTCATCTTCTCCTCGGCAAGGATCACGCCGGCGCCGTTTACCAGCGCCGCTTTGAGATTGGTACCGCCCACGTCAAAGCCGATATAGTTCATTTCAGCTCCCCGTTATGCGTAAGACTGTCCACGCGGCGGTCAAACTGCTCCACAAAATCCTGAGCGGAATTATAGCCGTATTTCATCTCACGGTTCTTCATGGTGGCGATCTCCACGATACCAGCCAGGTTGCGCCCGGGGCGCACCGGCACCGTTACCAGCG
Organism: Oscillospiraceae bacterium UBA1230; assembly: GCA_002309395.1. GTDB lineage: Bacteria > Bacillota > Clostridia > Oscillospirales > Oscillospiraceae > Vescimonas. The sequence continues at coordinate 15,185 of DBWU01000069.1, read as the reverse complement.
GCAGAGATACACCCAGCAATTCAAACCGCTCTTCGCCCAGACCCAGCCGGTCGTAGACCTTGCCCTGCACCCACTGCTCCAGCTGGATCGCCATGTCGATCTCCGTCTCATACTGAATGGCGCCCATCCCGAAAAGCTGTTTCACGTCGATCACGCCGATACCGCGGATCTCGATGTAATGCCGGATCGCCTCCGGCGCAGAGCCGTACAGGGAATTGGATATCTTGCGGATATCCACCGCGTCGTCTGCCACCAAACGGTGTCCGCGCTTAAGAAGGTCGATGGCGGTCTCACTTTTGCCGATGCCGGAGTCGCCTAAGATCAAAACGCCCTGACCGTAAATATTCACCAGCACACCGTGGCGCGTGACCTGCGGCGCTAAGGCGCGGTTGAGATAGTCGATGATGCCGCTGGAGATCTCTACCGTGGACATGGTAGAGCGCAGCAGCGTCCGCCCGTGTTTTTGCGCGATCTCCAGAAGCTCCGGGAATATTTCCATATTGCGTGCCACGATCAGCGCAGGAATATTACAGCGGAAAAAGTCCTCGAACACTTTGCGCCGCCGCTCCAGCGGCATGGCGATCAGATACGTCATCTCCGCCCTGCCGAGGATCTGCAAACGCTTCGGCTCAAAATAGTCGTAAAACCCCACCAGCTGTAATGCCGGGCGGTTCACGTCGGAAATAGCGATCTCCCGTGTGTCAAAATCGTCGCCCCGATGCACGATCTCCAGTGAAAAATCCTCCACCAACTTCCACAGCTTGGCGGGCGTGCGCCTGACCTTTTCCATACGGCGTTCCTCCTGCATTGTATTCCTATTTTAATTATTATATCCCATCCGTTTCTGTTCCGCAACGGACAATTTTGCAAAATTTTTTGTTTTTTTCAAAAATTTAGCTTGCTTTTTTCCCATTGACCTGCTATTATATTTGGTGCTTGCTCCGGCAGGCGTTACTTATGCACAGCAAGGAGGTGCAACGGATGGCCAAATGCGAATTCTGCGATAAGGGCGTCACTTTCGGCATTAAGGTTTCCCACTCTCACAGACGTTCCAATCGTCCCTGGAAGCCCAACGTCAAGCGCGTCAAGGCGCTGATCAACGGCACGCCCCGCCATGTGTACGTTTGTACCCGGTGTCTGCGCTCCGGTAAGGTTACCAGAGCTGTCTGAAATACGGCAAAACGACCGCCCTGCCAACAGGCAGGGCGGTTTTCCTATGCTCTCACAGTTTTTTCAAATGCGCGCCGGCAGCTTTGAGCATCAACTTTTTCGTGCCGACCGTTTCAAACGCCACCTCAAGGAGTGCATCGCCGCCCATAGGTCGCACCGACAGCACCAACCCCTTTCCGAAGGCGCCGTGCTCCACGCTGTCGCCCGCCTGCAGGGCAAGAAGGGGCGCGCCTGCCGGTTTTGCCGCGGCATAGGACGATCCTACCGTGCGCTTCACAGCGCTCGGCGCCCGGCGCGGCAGGGACGGCGCGCGGTAAGCGTATCCTTCCTCCTGCGACTCCTCCCACGGCTCCACCCGCTGCTCCGGGCGGCCCAGCCATTCCATATCCTGCTCCGGGACTTCCTCTAAAAACCGGGAACATATGCACGGCGTAGTTCGCCCGAACAGCGTTCTCTGCCGCGCGTTTGTCAGCGTCAGGCGCTCTTTGGCGCGGGTCATGGCAACGTAGCAAAGGCGCCGTTCCTCCTCCAGTTCCTCCTCGTCGCCCAGAGCGCGATTGCCAGGAAACAGTCCCTCCTCCATGCCCACGACGAATACGCAGGGAAACTCCAACCCTTTGGCGGCGTGCATGGTCATCATGGTCACCGCGTTATCCCCTGCCGCCATCTCGTCCAGATCGGTATAGAGCGCCACTTCATCCAAAAAGCCGGACAGCGTCGGATCATCCGGCTCGTTTTCCAAAAACGCCACCATGCTCGAAGCCAGCTCCTGCACGTTCTCCAGCCGACCCAAGCTCTCCATATCGCCTTTGAGCTCCAGCGCCGGAACGTATCCCGTCCGGTTGCAAAGGTAGGTATAGAACTCCACCAGTTCCATGTCTTTGGCGCGGCTCCTCGCTTCATCTATCATATCTGTAAAGTCTTTTAGCTTTACAGCAGAGCTTTTCAGTTCCGCAAAGGTATCCGCCTGCTTAAATACCTGGAAAAGCGTCATACCCTCCCGTGTTGCCAGGATCTGCGCCTTATCCACCGTCGCCTCGCCGATCTTTCGGGACGGGACGTTGACGATCCGGCGCAGGCGCAGATCGTCAGAGGGATTATTGACCACGCACAGATACGACAGCATATCCTTGACCTCCACGCGGTCAAAGAACTTTACGCCGCCTACCACTTTATACGGGATACCGTTGCGCTTGAAGGCGTATTCCAGCGCATTGGATTGGGCATTCATGCGGTACAGCACGGCGAAATCGCGCCAGTTTGCGCCCCGGTGATAGCCCATCATCACCTCGCCGGCCACGTAGTTTGCCTCGTCGCTCTCGTTGAACGACGTTTTGATCATTACTTTTTCGCCGGAACCGTTCTGCGTCCAAAGCGTTTTCCCCTTGCGCCCCGCATTGTGGCGGATCACACCGTTGGCGGCGTCCAGAATATGCTGTGTGGAGCGGTAGTTTTGCTCCAGCCGGATGGTACGCGCACCCGGATATTCCCGTTCAAAAGAGAGAATGTTCTCAATATCCGCGCCGCGGAAACGGTAAATACTCTGGTCATCGTCACCGACTACGCAGATATTCTTCCGTCCGCCGGAGAGAAGGCTCGCCAGCAGATATTGCAGATGGTTCGTATCCTGGTATTCGTCAATGAGCACGTAGCGAAATTTCTGCTGATAGTATTCCCGAACGTCCCGGTGGTTCTGCAGCAGGCGAACCGTTTGCAAAATGATGTCGTCAAAGTCCAGCGCATTGGCCTCTTGCAATTTTTTGGTGTAAAGCTCATATACTTTACCCATTCTGATTTTACGCCAGTCTCCGACTTCTTCCCATTGGCGGATGAAATCCGCCGGCGTCTGCATGGCGTCCTTGGCACGGGAGATCGCCGAGAGGACCTCACGGGGCGGCAGCGTCTTTTCCTCCAACTGCAGCTCCTTGAGAATGGCTTTGACGACTCGCTTGCTGTCGTCCGTATCGTAAATGGTAAAGTCCCGCGAGAAACCGAGCTTTTCGATATCGCGCCGCAGGATACGCACGCAGGCGGAGTGAAACGTAGCCGCCCAGACGTCCTTTGCTTCCTCTCCCAGCATCCGCTCCAGCCGCTCCTTTAACTCCCCGGCGGCTTTATTGGTAAAGGTGATCGCCAGCACTTCCCAGGGTCGTGCCGGCTCTACCGCGCACAGATACTGTGCCAGAGGCCGCTGATCCTCTGTGGGGCAGGCGGCGTATTCCTCCAGAAACAGCACCTCGTCCTCCGTGACGCGAACCGGGATCTCCTCTGTATCGCTGCCTCTGCCGAAGCGGAGCAGATTCGCCACCCGGTGGATCAGTACCGTGGTCTTGCCGCTGCCGGCGCCTGCCAGCAACAAAAGCGGTCCCTCCGTGGTCAGCACGCCTTGGCGTTGCCGGGGATTCAAATGGCTGTATTCGGTGGCAATAGCGTTACGCCGCGCCTCAATGAACCGTCTTTCCAAATCGTTCATAGGTTGCCTCTCTGTCTTGATTCTGCTCCTCATTTTAATACACTTCCGCCCTGCGGTCAACCTCCAAAAGAAAAAAATCGAAAATTTGTTCGATTTGCTGTTGACAAGAACAGATGTTCGATTTATAATGCGGATAGAACAAACGTTTCGCAAGGAGGTCAACCTTATGACAACACTCGGTTATATCATCGTGATGCTGGGCGCCGCTTCTATCACCGTGCATCTCATGCGCCTGATCGATCAGATCGATACGCCGCGGCGCTCCCGTCGCCGCACCGCCTGACAGAGCGGCATATGGATCTGCTGGACAAACTGGCGATCCTGTCGGACGCCGCCAAATACGATGCGGCGTGTACCTCCAGCGGCGCACGGCGCGGCTTTCGCGCCGGCATGATCGGCAACACCTCTTCTTCTATCGCCGGATGCTGCCACAGCTTTTCCGCCGACGGACGGTGCGTTACGCTGCTGAAGGTGCTGATGAGCAACGCCTGTATATACGATTGCAAGTACTGCGTCAATCGCCGCTCCAACGACACGCGCCGCGCCAGTTTTACGCCGCGTGAGCTCGCCGAGCTGACCATTGGCTTTTACCGGCGCAACTATATCGAGGGGTTGTTCCTCTCCTCCGGCGTGTTGCGCGATCCGGACTACACCACCGAGCAGATGATCCGCGCCCTGCGCCTCCTGCGGGAGGAATATCGCTTTAACGGCTATATCCACGCCAAGGCGATCCCCGGCACGTCGCCGGAGCTGATCTATCAGCTGGGGCTTTTGGCGGATCGGTTGAGCGTCAACGTTGAACTGCCGTCGGAAGCCGGCTTGCGCCTTTTGGCGCCGGAGAAACACCGCGCCGATATATTCCGCCCCATGCTCCAGATCCGGGAGCGCCATGCCGAGAGCAAGGCGGAACTGGTAAAATACCGCCACGCGCCGCGGTTTGCGCCTGCCGGGCAAAGCACGCAGATGATCGTGGGCGCCACCGGCGACAGCGACCGGCATATCCTGCACCTGACGGAATCGCTCTATGAACGGTACCGTCTCAAGCGCGTGTTCTTTTCCGCCTACGTGCCGGTGACGGAGCACGCGCTGCTTCCGTCACGGGATACGAAGCCGCCGCTCCTGCGGGAGCACCGGCTCTATCAGGCGGACTGGCTGTTGCGTTTTTACGGCTTTCGCGCCGAGGAGCTGCTGGATGAACAGCAACCCGACTTCGATCCCCTGCTGGATCCCAAGTGCAACTGGGCACTCCGGCACATGGAGTATTTCCCGGTGGAGGTCATGACGGCGGACTACGAAATGCTTTTGCGCGTACCCGGCATTGGCGTCACCGGCGCCCGGCGCATCGTTTCGGCACGGCGTGTCAGCCACCTTTCCTTTGCCGATCTTAAAAAGATGGGCATCGTGCTGAAAAGGGCGCAATTTTTTATCCTCTGCTGCGGCAAAAGTCGGGACGGACTGCGGTTTTCCGCGTCTACCCTGCTTCCACAGCTCGTTCAGATCGAACGGGGTGAACTGCCGCCGGAGCAGGCACAACAGATTTCCTTATTCGACGCGGGGTGAGCGCAATGGCATGGGAAGACACGGTATATCAGTATGACGGCAGTTATGACGGCTTCCTCTGCTGTATCTACGAGAGCTATCTCAATAAAGAATTCCCCATCGCCTTCTATGGCGATGAGGAATGTTTTTCCCTCTATCCCGTACGCAGTATCATTACCTCCCCGTCCCACGCACGGCGGGTGCGGCGCAGTATCCTGCGCCGGAGCGAAGCGGCGGACCGCCTGCTCCAGAGAGCTTTTTTGACCTGTATGGAGGATAAAGAGCTTTGCCTGTACCGTTTTATTCGCAAGTTATACGCAGAAGGCGCCGCCTTTTTGAAAAACCAGTCCGATCCCGTTTACTATCCGCTTCTCAAGGCCGTTCGGCATCTAAACGGGGAGCTGGAAAAACTGCGCGGATTCGTCCGTTTTTCGGAGTACAGCGGCGTGCTGGGCGGCGAAATAGAGCCGAAGAACCGTGTTCTTCCGCTTCTACGCAGTCATTTCTGCAACCGCTACGCCAACGAAACCTTCTTTCTCTATGACAGAACGCACCGGGAGCTGTTGCTCTACGATAAGGGGCGGTCCCGGATTTTCCCGGTAGATCAGCTTCACCTTGCGCTTCCGGGCGAGGAGGAGGTACAGTACCGCAGGCTCTGGAAATGCTTTTATGAACACATCGCCATCCAAAGCCGCTTTAATCCGCGCTGTCAAAATACCCATATGCCGAAACGGTATCGCGGCACCATGACCGAGTTTTTGCCGGATGAGTTTGAACGGCGCGCTACGGCTCCATATACTGCCGCAGATGCTGTAATCCCTTCCGCTCCAAGCGGGAGATCTGCACTTGAGATACCCCCACCACCCGTGCCGCCTGCTGTTGGGTCAAACCTTTGAAAAAACGCAGGAGGATCGTCCATTTTTCGCGCTCCGGCAAGCTGTTCACAGCCTGCCGGAGCGCGATTTTTTCCACAAGTGCCTCCTCGGGTGCCTCTGTGCCCAGCAGCGATTCCAGCAGCATGCCGTCCGCCGTCTCCTGCTGAAGGGATTCCGGCGGCAGGTTGGCAAGTTCGATCTGGGCGATCTCGTCCGGGGCAAAACCGCTGTGTTCCGCCAGCTCCGAAAGCTGCGGCTCTCTGCCCAGCTCCTGCCGCAACGATGCCCGGAGCTGCGAGAGCTTTTGTCCCCGTTCTCTGGTGGTCCTCCCTACCTTGACCGTTCCGCTGTCACGCAGATAGCGACGGATCTCTCCGGCGATCTTGGGCACGGCGTAGGTGGAAAACTGAGTCCCATATGTAAAGCTAAACCCCTTTACAGCCTTTATAAATCCGATGCAGCCGAGCTGATACAGGTCGTCTGTTTCCACGCCGCACCCGTGATAGCGGCGCACCACCGCCCAAATAAGTCCGGTGTTTTCCTCCAGTACGATCCGACACGCCTCATCATCGCCCTGCTGTGCCCGTTCCAAAAGCGCCGCCTGATTCATTTGCCGGAAGCAAGACGCGTTGCGATCCGTTTCCGCATGACCACCGTCGTTCCTTTGCCCGGCGCAGATTTCACGCGCAGATGATCCATAAAGCTCTCCATAATGGTAAAGCCCATACCGCTTCGCTCGGCGCCGCCGGTGGTAAACAGCGGCTCCAGCGCCTGCTCCACGTCCTCCATTCCTCGCCCCCAGTCGCGAACCGTCAGCTCCAGCGTATTGCCGGCACTCAGGCGCAGCTTGAGCATAATGCGCCCCAGCTCATCGGGGTAGGCGTGGACAATGGCGTTGGTCACCGCTTCGCTGACCGCCGTTTTGATGTCGCCCAGCTCGTCCAGCGTGGGATCAAGCTGGGCGGCAAAGCCGGCGGCGGCAAGGCGGGCAAACCCCTCGTTGGCACTGCGGCTCATAAATTCGATCTTAACGTAGTTCTCCGTGCGTTTCATGGTACTCCTCCTTAACTCATTTTTACCAATCGGGTAACACCCGATGCTTCAAACACTTTGCGCGGCTGGGGCGGAACGTTTTTCAGCGTGACGGTTCCGCCCAGCGTATCCATTCGCCGTCGGGCGCGCACCACCACCGCAATGCCGGAGCTGTCCATAAAGCTGACGGCGGAAAAATCCAGCACCAACTGCCGCGGCAGACACGCGTCGATTTCCCGTTCAAGCTGTTCCAGCAGACCTTTTGCACCGTGGTGATCCAATTCGCCCTGTAATTGCGTTGTCATCAGCCGGTCCCGGCAGGATGATCTTATCTCCATTTCTTATGCCTCCTTTGTAAAAAAAATCACCGCAGATCCGTGATCTGCGGTGATTATACCGTAAAACGCCTTTTAATTTTGTCAAAAGCAGTCGCTCCGGCAGGAAAAAATTACGCAAGTCCCCCCATAGCGGCGGCGGATTCCTCCAGCTTCTCAATGAGGATTTTCGCCTTTTCCAGTTTCTCACGCTCCGCGTTCACTACCGCTTCCGGCGCTCTGGATACGAAGGATTCGTTGGCAAGCTTTGCCGCCAAGCGGTTCAGATTCTCTCGCGCCTTTTCCAGCTCTTTCGCGATCCGTTCCCGCTCCTTATCCAGATCCACCAGCTCTTTCAGAGGCATATAGAGGTTAGCGCCGTGGGTCACGACTGTGACCATGCCGTCCAGCTCCGCCGGAGGCGCATCCGTTACGGTCACTTCCGAGGCGTATGCCATACGGGCGATAAAGTGACCGCCCTCGCGGTAGATATTCCCCTGCTCCGTGGCAATGATGATCTGCGCCTTCTTTCCCGGCGGCACGTTCATCTCCGCGCGGCGTCCGCGCACGGCGCTGATGGCGTCTTTCACCGCCTCCATGGCGACCTCATCCTCCGGGAAGCACAGCGACTCGCTGTATTCCGGCCACTTGGCGCAAATCAGGAAATCGCCCTCATGGGGCAGCGCCTGCCAGATCTCCTCCGTGATGAAGGGCATGAAGGGATGCAGCAGCTCCAGAAGTCGCAGCAACACGTAGCAAAGCACGTTTTCAGCGGCGAGCCGCGCCTCGTGATCCTCGCCGTTTAAGCGGGATTTCGTCAGCTCGATGTACCAGTCGCAGTAGGTGTCCCAGATGAAATCATAGATCTTTGCCGACGCAACGCCCAGCTCGAAGGCGTCCATATTATCCGTTACTTCACGGATCAGCGTATTGAGCTTGCTGAGGATCCACTTATCCTCACGCTCCAGCTTCTCCGGCAGGCACACCTTGTCGATGGTGAGATTCATCATCACAAAGCGTGAGGCGTTCCAGATCTTATTGGCAAAATTCCGCATGGCCTCGCACTTTTCCACGTAAAAGCGCATATCGTTGCCGGGACTGTTGCCGGTGATGAGGTTGAAACGCAACGCATCGGCGCCGAACTGCTCCGCCATCTCCAGCGGATCGATGCCGTTGCCCAGTGATTTGGACATCTTGCGCCCCTTGTCATCCCGCACCAGACCGTGGATAAACACCGTCCCGAACGGCTCGCGCTTCATGTGCTCCATGCCGGAGAAGATCATGCGCGCCACCCAGAAGAAGATAATATCGTAACCTGTGACCAGTACGGTGGTGGGGTACCAATACCCCAGATCCTCCGCATTTCGATCCGGCCAACCCATGGTGGAAAACGGCCACAGCGCCGAGCTGAACCACGTATCCAGCACGTCCTCTTCCCGGGTCAGGCGCTCACAGCCGCACGCTTCACAGCGCGTGGGATCCTGACGGCTCACGTTGATATGGCCGCAATCGTCGCAGTACCANNTGCCCCCACCAGAGCTGGCGGGAGATGCACCAGTCGTGTACGTTCTCCATCCAGTTGATATACGTTTTGGTAAATCGCTCCGGCACGAAACGGATGGTGCCGTCTTTCACCACGCGGATGGCTTCCTTGGCAAGCGGCGCCATCTTAACGAACCACTGCGCGGAGATCAGCGGTTCCACGTCGTTATGACAGCGGTAGCAGGTCCCCACGTTGTGGGAATACGGCTCGGTCTTGACCAGATACCCCTGCTCCTCCAGATCGCTCACGATCTTCTTACGGCATTCGTAACGATCCATGCCTTCGTAGGCGCCGCCGTTTTCGTTGATGGTGCCGTTATCGGCGATAACGCGGATCACCTCCAGATGATGCCGCAGACCTACCTCAAAGTCGTTGGGATCGTGCGCCGGCGTCATCTTCACCGCGCCGGTACCGAAACCGATCTCGCAGTAATCATCGCCCACGATAGGGATCTCCCGACCCACCAGCGGCAAGATACAGGTCTTGCCGATCAGATGCTTATGGCTCTCGTCCTCCGGGTTCACCGCCACGCCGGTATCGCCCAGCATGGTCTCCGGACGGGTGGTCGCCACCACGATATCGCCGGAACCGTCGGAGAGCGGATAGCGGATATGCCACAGAGCGCCGGGCTTATCCACGTACTCCACCTCCGCGTCGGAAAGTGCCGTGAGACAGTGGGGACACCAGTTGATGATGCGGCTACCCTTATAGATCAAGCCCTTATCGTACAGCGAGCAGAACGCCTCGCGTACCGCGTGGGAACAACCCTCGTCCATGGTGAAACGGGAACGGCTCCAATCGCAGGAGGCGCCCATCTTCATCTGCTGCTGCACGATGCGGTTGCCGTATTTCTCCTTCCACGCCCAGACGCGCTCCAAGAATTTTTCGCGCCCCAGGTCATACCGGGTCAGTCCCTCCTCGTTTCGCAGGGACTCCTCCACCTTGATCTGCGTGGCGATACCGGCATGGTCGGTACCGGGCAGCCACAGGGCGGAATATCCCTGCATCCTTTTAAAACGGGTCAGGATATCCTGCAACGTGGAGTCCATGGCGTGACCCATGTGAAGCTGTCCCGTCACGTTGGGCGGCGGCATCACGATGGAAAACGGTTTTTTGGCAGGATCCGCCGACGCCTTGAAGCAGTCGTTTTCCATCCACATCCGGTAGATCCGCGGCTCCACGTCACGGGGATCGTACACCTTGGGTAATTCTTTTCTCATATGCAAACTCCTTTATGAAAACGCCTTATCCGCTTTTTATCGCTTATTGGAGCGGATCCAGATCCCCTGCGCCTGCGCCGCGGCGATCAGCTCGTCGCGGAAATCGGGATGGGCGATGGAGATCAGTTTTTCCGCACGCTCCCACGTGGTACAGCCCATCAGATTGACAACTCCGTATTCCGTGACGAGATAAAACGCCAGTGTTCGCGGATCGGTGACAACGTCGCCTCTCAATAGATCGGGCGTAATGCGCGAGGAGGTCTTGCCGTTTTTATCGGTGAACGAGGAGGTCATACAGACGAACGCCTTTCCACCCCGGCTGAGCGCCGCGCCCTCCAGAAAGTCCAGCTGTCCGCCGGTACCGCTGATCTGCCGCGTGCCCACCGTTTCCGCGCAGATCTGACCGTACAGATCCACACGGATGCAGTTGTTGATCGACACGAAATTGTCCAGCCTGCCGATCTTGCCGGGACTGTTGCAATAGGTGATGGGATAGGTGACAACACCCGGATTCTCCCGGATCCAATCGTACAGATCCGGCGAACCGACCGCGAAGCCGAACACGCTTTTATAGCGGTCAATATTTTTTTTGCGGTTGGTGACTTTCCCTGCCTTATAAAGATCGAGATAGGAATCGCAGAGCATTTCGGTATGTACGCCCAGGTCCTTCAGATCGGAACGCGCCAGCATCTGCCCCACCGCGTTGGGCAGCGAGCCGATGCCGAGCTGGAGCGTGGAGCCGTTGACCATATTCTGCACCACGTATTCCGCAATTTTGATCTCCGCCTCGGACGCAGGCGGCGGATCCAGCGTAGGAAGCGGCCCGTGTTCGCCCTCCACGATCATATCCACTTCGCTGATGTGGATACATTCATCCAATCCGCCGTAGACCCACGGGAGATTCTCATTGACCTCCAGGATCACGATATCCGCCTTGTCCATCACCGCACGGGCGTAGGCATTGGCGGCGGAGAAGTTGAAATAGCCGTGGGCGTTCATCGGCGGCACGGCGATCATCGCCACGTTCACCGTCAGATAGAACTGATAGTAATATCCCAGATTGCGGAACACCATGGGGCTGAAATTACAAAGTCCTCTGTCGCAGAGCTTGCGCTCATAGCCGGACATGTGCCAACTGTTGTAGATAAAATGCTTGCGCTCTTCATCGCATTCCACCATGCGGATCGGCTGGAAGATCAGCGAGCCGCGGATCTTTACGCCGCGCAGCTCATCACGCCGCCTGGCGATCGCCTCGTCCATCAGGGTCGGAAACCCAGCCCCCATGCCGATATCGATCCAGTCGCCGCTTTTGACCGCACGCGCCGCCTGATCCGGCGTTCGCAGTTTGGCGCGATATTCCGTTGCGTAATTAAAGGGTAATGCCATGATACTACTTCTCTCTTTACGATCATTTGTATCTCCTGCACCGTATTGTAACACAGGGACACAGGATGTCAATGGAAGAAATCAACGATAATTTCCCTCCGGCGCACCGGCACTTACTGCAACAGCGCCAGAAAATCCTCCTCGCTGATGACCGGAACGCCCAGCTCCTGCGCCTTGCGGAGTTTACTGCCGGCGTTTTCCCCCGCCACCACGTAGGTGGTCTTTTTGGAAACAGAGCCGGACGCTTTTCCGCCCCGCTGTTCGATCATAGCGGTCGCCTCCTCACGGGTGAACTTCTCCAACGCGCCGGTCAGCACGAAAGTCATTCCGGCAAAACGGCTGTCAAGTATTTCCTCTTTACATGTCATATTGACCCCTACCGCCCGCAAGCGGCGCAGAAGATCCTGTGATTGCGGATCGGCAAGCCATGCGCGGATATAGGCGGCGGTAACGGGGCCCACGTCGTCAATGGCGGTCAGCTCCTCCTCGGACGCCTCACACAGCGCGTCCATGGTTCCAAAATGCGCCGAAAGCACCTTTGCCGCCTTATCCCCCACCTGCCGGATGCCCAGCGCGTTGATGAGCCGCCAGAGGTCGTTTTCACGGGAGGCGGCGATAGCGTCCACCGCGTTTTGAGCGGATTTCTCACCCATGCGGTCAAGCTGGGCAATATCCTGCGCTGAAAGGGTATAGAGATCCGCCGCGGTTTTCACAAGACCCGAATCGATCAGCTGCTGTAATACCGCAGGACCCAACCCGTCAATATCCATGGCGTTTCGGGAGGCAAAATGGGTAAGATTCCGCAGTCGCTGTGCCGGGCACTCGGCGCCGGTACAGCGAACGGCGGCGCCGTCTTCATCCCGGCTGACCGGCGCGCCGCACACGGGGCAGCGGTCGGGAAGCTGATACGGCTTCGTACCGTCGGGGCGCTTTGCGTAGATGACCTCCACGATCTCCGGGATGATCTCGCCTGCCTTTTGCACCACCACCGTATCGCCCACGCGGATGTCCTTTTCTGCGATGAAATCCTGGTTATGGAGCGTGGCGTACGTCACCGTCGTGCCTGCCAGACGCACCGGCTCCAATTCCGCCTTAGGCGTCAGCACCCCGGTACGGCCCACCTGCACCACGATATCGCGCAAAACCGTTTGCTTCTTCTCCGGCGGATATTTATAGGCGATCGCCCATTTCGGGGATTTGGACGTACTGCCCAGCACTTCGCGCCGGGAGAGCTCGTCGATCTTCAGCACGGCGCCGTCAATGTCAAAGGGAAACGCCATGCGCTCCTCGCCCAGGCGGTCGATCTCCCGAAGGATCGCCGACGCCCCGGAGAGAAGCTTATGGGGGATCACCTTGAAATGCTGTGAGGCGAGATACTCAATCGTCTCCGTGTGGGTGGAGAAGGTCCTGCCCTCCGCGAGCTGGAGGTTGAATACGGCAATATCCAGTTTTCTCTGTGCCGCCACCTTGGGGTCTAACTGGCGCAGTGAGCCGGCGGCAGCGTTACGGGGATTTGCCATAAGCGGCTTGCCTTCGATCTCACGCCGGGCGTTGATCTCCTCAAACACCTGCCGCGCCATATACACCTCGCCCCGTACGATCAGGCGCGGCAGCTTGTCCGGCAGCGTCATGGGAATGGAGCGGATGGTTCGCAAATTCTCGCTCACGTCCTCCCCGACCCGTCCGTCGCCACGGGTGGCACCGCGATAGAATACGCCGTCACGGTATTCAAGCGCCACGGACAAACCGTCCACTTTGGGTTCTACGCTGTATGCCGCCTCAGGCACCGTTTCCGCGACGCGTTCTAAAAACTGCTCCACTTCTTCGCCGTTGAACACGTCCTGCAAGCTCTCCAGCGGCACGGGATGCTCCACCGGCGCAAACTCACGAAGCGCCGCTCCGCCCACCCGCTGGGTGGGCGAATCCGGCGTGACCATGTCGGGATACAGCGCTTCCAGCTCCTCCAGGCGGCGCAGGAGGCGGTCATACTCAAAGTCCGATATCACAGGCGCGTCTTCCACGTAGTACCGCCGCCCGTGTTCATTCAGTTCCTCTTGCAGTTTTCGGATCTCCTCACGCTGTGTCATTTACATCACCCGATATTCAAAATATAATCTTCCGCATATTGTTCCAAATCGGAAGGAGCGGTGCTGAAATTGGTATAGCTGTCCGGCACGCCGCCCACGATCACGGTTTCCGCCACGGCAATTTCGTTGCTGACCTTTGCGGAAGTGTTGAACGTGGGCAAAAGGATACTCATGGATACGTCGATACGCAGCAAAATCCTGTGCTTCGTCTGGTTGATCCCGGCGGAGGTAAAATCGTTGCGGAAGCTGGCGGTGACCGAACCCACCGACTGGATCCGCACACGAAGTGCCGGACCGCGGCCAGCCAGAAGCGCCGAGCCGGTCAAAGAACCCAGCGGTATGGCAAGCTCCGCCGTGGACACCTCGCCAAGCCGCTCCAGTATCTCGTCGCTGATCCCGGTTTGCAGGCGGCTCACTTCACCCATATTGCTCCGCAGCGCCGTAACGCGGCCGTCCGCGTCCTTCTCCAGCGTCACCAGCGTATCGTAGTCGATCACACCCTGCCGCACCGCGTCGTTGACAGCGGCGGCCACGATGCGGTTCACCGAGTTGGATACGCGCGACACCGCCATGTTGACGAGGATCGGTTTCAGACGCACCAGCATCGTCACCAGTATCAATACCGGCACCGCCACCGCCACGGTACACCAGACGGCAAAACGCGTCCGCCGTGTCATGCGTATATACTGCATTCGTCTCACAGCACACACCTCAAAAGAGTATATGCCGCGGCAGATCCGCTATTCCTGCCAGCTATTGACGATGGCTTTGAAGGTCTTGCCACGCTCCATGAAGTTTTTGAACTGGTCGAAGGCGGCACAGGCCGGCGAAAGCGTCACCACGTCGCCTTCCGCGGCGTGATCTCGCGCCTCTTCCACTGCCTTTTCAAAGGGTGACACGCGCAGTATCTCCGGGAACCCTTCCTGATATTCGGGCGCCGCTTTCACCGCCGCTTCGATCCGATCGGCGG
>DBWU01000069.1:0-440 GCA_002309395.1 Oscillospiraceae bacterium UBA1230 | reverse complement strand
ATGGAATCGTTATAGTAGCGCACGCCCCGGTAGGTACGCACCCACTCGATGCGGTGCTCTACCCCGGCGAATTCCCTCGCAAAGCGGCGGATGCACGCATCCGGCACCAACCCCTCCACCGCGGCGATCGCCGCCATGTAATTCTCCACGTTGTGCATACCCGGCAGGCGGATATCCGAGAGTGTCATGATCTGCCGCTCCGTGCCGCCGCAGCGCGCCATGATCGCCTCGCCCCGCAGGAAAACGCCTTCCTCCGGTTCGGCACGGCGGCTGAAAAGCCGAGTCTTCCCTGCCGCCTCACGGCTTTGTGAAAGCGTAAGGTCATTGTCCAGATTAAACACCGCCACGTCTGAGGAGGATTGATAGCGGAAAATATTCGCCTTGGCGCTCACGTATTCCGCCATATCACGGTGTACGTCCAGATGGTTGGGCGAGAGATT
>DBWU01000070.1:55970-57310 GCA_002309395.1 Oscillospiraceae bacterium UBA1230 | reverse complement strand
AAGTGCATCCGCATGCTGACCTTCCTGCCGATGGAGGAGATCCGTGCCATGTCGGCATGGGAGGGCGCGAAGCTCAACGAGGCGAAAGAGATCCTCGCCTATGAGCTGACCAAGATGGTACACGGAGAAGAGGAGGCGGCCAAGGCGCAGAATGCGGCGCACGCGCTGTTCTCCGGCGCCGGTAATGCTGACACCATGCCCACCACGACGCTCGACGAGGGCGATTTTGAAGGCGGCGCCATTCAGGTGATGTCTCTTCTCGTGCGGTGCGGTCTGTGCGCTTCCCGCGGCGAGGCGCGGCGTTTGATCCAGCAGGGCGGCGTGACGGTGGATGAGAAGAAGGTCACTTCCATCGATGAATCGTATGCCGCCGATCGTTTCAGCGGTGACGGTCTTGTGATCAGAAAAGGCAAAAAAGTGTTCCACCGCGCCGTACTTGGCTGATTTGCCATGAAAACAAGCGATTTTTATTATGATCTTCCGCCGGAGCTGATTGCCCAGACGCCGATAAAAAGGCGTGACGGGTCGCGGCTTTTGGTGCTCGATCGCCACAGCGGTGCTATGGAGCACAGGCATTTCTTCGATTTGCCGTCCTATTTGCGTCCGGGCGATTGCCTGATCCTCAACGATTCACGCGTTCTGCCGGCGCGGCTTTTGGGTGAGCGGCTCCCCGGCGGCGGCGCATGCGAGGTGCTGTTGCTGATTGACCGCGGGGAGGACACGTGGGAATGTCTGGTGCGTCCCGGAAAAAAACTGCGCCGCGGCGCACGGCTGTCCTTCGGAAACGGCGCGCTGACCGCCGAAGTAACAGACGAATTGCCGGACGGCAACCGGCTGGTCCGCTTCTTCTACGAGGGGATCTTCCTCGTATTGTTGGAACAGCTTGGCAAAATGCCCCTGCCCCCGTATATCAAAGAGGAATTGCAGGATCGGGAACGGTATCAAACCGTCTACTCTAAAGTTACGGGCAGTGCCGCCGCGCCTACGGCAGGATTGCATTTTACGCAGGAACTGCTGCAAACCGTTTCCCGGATGGGTGTGGGGATCGGCTATGTGACGCTGCACGTTGGGTTGGGAACATTTCGCCCCGTGAAGGCGGAGGAGATCAGCGAGCATACCATGCACAGCGAATACTGTGTGATCCCGCAGGAAACGGCGGATCTTATCAACCGCACGAAGCAAAAGGGCGGACGCGTTATCTGCGTCGGCACCACGTCCTGCCGCACGATCGAAAGCTGGGCAGGGGAGGACGGTGTCATGTCCGCCGCTGCGGGCTGGACGGATATCTTCATCTATCCCGGTTACCGTTTTAAGGTGACGGACGGATTGATCACCAATTT
>DBWU01000070.1:45556-55928 GCA_002309395.1 Oscillospiraceae bacterium UBA1230 | reverse complement strand
CTGAACGCCTACCGCGAGGCGGTGGAACAGCGGTACCGTTTCTTCAGCTTTGGCGACGCCATGGCGATCCTCTGAAAGGAAGCGTTATGTTTAAGGTACTCTTACAGGAAGACAGGGCGCGGCGCGGCGTTTTTCGCTGTGCCCATGGCGGCGACGTGCAAACGCCGGTTTTTATGAACGTGGGAACGCAGGGCGCCATCAAAGGCGGCGTTGACGCATTCGACCTGGCGGCACTGGGTTGTCAGATCGAATTGAGTAACACCTATCATCTCCATCTGCGTCCCGGCGACGACGTCGTGCGGCAGATGGGCGGCTTGCACCGTTTCATGCGCTGGGACGGTCCGATTCTGACCGACAGCGGCGGTTTTCAAGTGTTCTCCCTTGCCGGATTGCGTAAGATCACGGAGGAAGGCGTCACCTTTGCCTCCCATCTGGACGGTCACCGCATCTTCATGGGGCCGGAGGAGAGTATGCAAATCCAGTCCCGTCTCGGCTCCGATATCGCCATGGCGTTTGACGAGTGCGTAGAAAACCCCGCGCCGTACGCATACGCTAAAGCCTCCTGTGAGCGGACGCTCCGCTGGCTTGAACGCTGTAAACGGGAGCACGACCGGCTCAACGCGCTGCCGGAGGCCGTCAATCCGCACCAGATGCTCTTCGGCATCAACCAGGGCGCGACCTACGCCGATCTGCGGATCTGGCATATGCAGGAGATCGCCGCGATCGAGTGCGACGGATACGCCATCGGCGGTCTGGCGGTAGGGGAGCCTACCGAGGTCATGTATGAAATCATTGACGCGGTGGAACCGTATATGCCCCAGGATAAGCCGCGATATCTGATGGGTGTGGGGACGCCGTCGAATATCATTGAGGCGGTGGCACGCGGCGTGGATTTTTTCGACTGTGTGATGCCTGCCCGTAACGCACGGCACGGAAAGCTGTTTACCTGGCAGGGGACTATGAATATCAAAAACGCCAAGTATAAGCTGGATGAGCGCCCCATCGACCCCCGATGCGATTGTCCGGTATGCCGCCGCTTCAGCCGCGGCTACGTGCGTCATCTCTTTGCCGCGGAGGAGATGCTGGGGATGCGTCTGGCGGTCATGCATAATCTATACTTTTATAACCGCTTGACGCTGCGGATCCGTCAGTGTCTTGACGCCGGTGAGTTCCGCGCATTCCGGCAGGAGTACAGTGCCAAGCTGGCGGAAAAGATATAGAAATCGTCGGATTCGACAAAAAAATCTTGCCAACGCAATGAAACCGGATTATAATGGTCACATCATACAGTAAGGGAGAAATACGTTATGAGTGAAGCTGCTACTTCTTTGTTTAGTTCACCGATCCTGTTGGTCGTTGTGATGGTTGCCGTGTTCTATTTCATGCTGATCCGCCCGGAAAACAAGCGCAAGAAAGAGGCGGAGGAGATGCGCAACAGCCTGAAAAAAGGTGACTGGCTCACCACCATCGGCGGCGTTTACGGCCGTGTCGTCGCCGTCACGGATCGCACCGTCGTCATCGAAACCAGTGAAGATCGCGTGCGCGTGGAGTTCATCAAGTCCGCGATCGGCACCGTCGGCACATTGGATGAGCAAGCGGCGGCACAGCAGCGCCCCACCAGGAAAAAGCGTGAAGAGAAGGTTGACGAGATTCCTGCCGCGGAAGAAGAGCCCAAGAGCGAGGAATAATAAAAACGGAATACAGGTAAACCTCCCTGAATATGCTTGTATAGAGCTGTTCAGGGAGGTTTTGTTATGTCTTGGTTCAGTGTGATGCGGCAAAGACGGTTTTGGATCGGATTGGCGGCGGCCGCCGTCACGGTGATATTGGTGTGCGCAGTAGGCGCGCTGTTGCAGGAAAAAGGTATTGCCGGCGCTGACGCCGGAGCGTTTCTGGTCTGTCTTGCCTATGCCTGCGGCGGATGGCTTGGCACACATATTGCCTGCCGCGGTCAAACCGGCACGCTGGCGCGCGGGGTCATGATCGCCGTATGGATGACGCTTCTGGTAATTCTCTGTTCGCTTACGCTGGGCGGCGGTCCGCGCTTATCTGACACATGGAAACAGCTCGCCTGCCTCTATGCCGCCTGCATTGCCGGCGCCACGTTGGGGGCGCGCAGCAGGGGAGGGCGTCGTAGGCCGTCCGGGAAACGCACGGCGATCCCCCGTCGCATGCGGCAAAGAGCGAAGTGATTTATGGTAAAAAGCACTAAAACGCCGTTTTTTTGCAATTTCGCAATTTTTTCGTGAAAAACGCCGGAATAGAGGCAGATACGATGGGCGACACTGCTGTGTCGCCCATATATTGTGATACGCACCGCAGGAAATGGCAAGATATCGTCTCCCGTGCCGGACGCTCTCCGCCGCGTCAACAGAGTTTACATAATGTAATTTACATAACATTTTGACATAATTGACAAAAAATTTGTTTTTCACTGAAAACCCTTGCGATTTCGGCGATTTTGCCATATAGTATTGTTTACGTCGATGTGCGCCGCCGCTTCTATTTACGGAACTTGTCTCATAAAATGAGGCGAGGTGAATGGGAATGAAACTGCCGCGCCGATGGAAACTGCCGCCGATTGCCCGAAAGAAGATTTCCGCAGAGTATTTGGCGTTATGCGCCTTTTTTCTTTTTGGCGTTTTAGCTGGGCATCTTGTCGCCGGACTCGTTCCGGGATCGTCTCGCGGAGAGCTTGGCGACTATTTGCTCCAATACGCCAGCGGCACGGCGGACGGCTTGCCGGTAGGCGCGGTACTGTTTGCCTATTTTCGCGCCCCGGCGGTATTTGTGGTTCTGGGTTTACTCGCCTGGGGCGTTTGGCTGATTCCCGGCTACATGGCGGTGCAGGGGGCGTTGCTTGCGTTTTCCGTCCGCTGTTTTGTCAGCGCGTTGGGGCGCGGCGGCTTGTACCTGGCGCTGGCGGCGTTCGGGATGCGATGTTTGTTCCTCTTGCCGTGCTGTTTTTATCTTGCCGGAAGCGTTTGGCGCACCGCTAAACATGGTACCGCGGCATCTGTGCGAACGGCAGGGCGAAAGGATCGGCTGTTTCCCCTGCTGTTGTGCGCGCTGATCCTGCTGATCGGCTGTGTGATGGAGCTTTCGCTGGTTCCCAAGCTGTATAGTTGGGTCCTGTTGCGCTGTTTTTAATCTTTTTATTCTGTAAACGAAAGGAGTGTTGCGGTTTTGACAGACTATTTTGCCGCCTATGAGCAGCATCTTGCACATGAAAAACACGCCTCTGCCAATACGCGCAGCTCCTATATTCGAGATCTGTCGCAGTTCCGCAGTTGGATGGTGGAACACGGGGTCGCCGATTTAAAGAAGGTAAAGAAGGATCAGATCTCCACCTATCTCAACGCCATGACCGCCAAAGGAAAGTCCCCCGCCACGGTGACACGTTCGGCGGCGTCTATCAAATCCTTCTACACATTTATGCTTGCCAACGGTGCCATTCGATCCAATCCGGCGCGAAACGTCTCCTCCGTGAAGGTGGAGCGAAAATACCCGGAGATTCTGACCAACCGGGAAGTGGAGCTGTTTTTGGATCAGCCTCAGTGTGTCGATGCAAAGGGCTATCGGGATCACGCCATGCTGGAGCTGCTGTACGCCACCGGCATCCGCGTTTCAGAACTGATCGGCCTGAACGTGGACGACGCAAATCCGGAGGCCGGATTCATCCGCTGTTCCGGCAACGGGAAGGAGCGGATCATTCCACTTTATCCCACCGCCGTAAAGGCACTGCAGGACTACATAAAGAATATTCGCCCCCATCTTCTTGCACGGCCGGATGAACCGGCGCTGTTCGTCAACATGAGCGGCGAGCGGATGAGCCGCCAGGGATTCTGGAAGATCATCAAGTACTATCAGGAAAAAGCGGAGATCACAAAGGACGTCACGCCTCATATGCTGCGCCACTCCTTTGCCGTACATCTGCTGGAAAACGGTGCCGATCTCCATTCCATTCAGGAGATGCTGGGACACGCCGATATTTCCTCTACCCAGATCTATACCCACGTGATCAAGCGCCAGCTCAAAGACGTATACAGCAAAGCGCATCCACGCGCTTAAAACTGCCGCCCGCGGTTCGGGGACGGCAGTTTTTCTATTGCCATTTCCGCTTTGATTTGTTATAATTGTACCGTTATTGTTTCATTCTGCGGCGGAGGTTTTGTTTCCATGCGTATTTTAGGGATCGATCCGGGCGTTGCCATTGTCGGGTTCGGCGTGATCGACGTGGAACCGGGACAACAGCGCATGGTGCAATACGGTGCGATCCGCACGGCGGCAGAGCTTCCGCTTGCCGCGCGTCTGCTGCAGATCGGGCGTGATCTGGAAGAATTGATCGATCAGTTCCGTCCCGACGAGATCGCCATCGAGGAGCTGTTTTTCAGTAAGAATATCACCACCGGCATCGCGGTAGCGCACGGGCGCGGTGTCATTCTCTATACTGCGGAAAAGCGGCAGGTACCCGTCTATGAGTACACGCCCATGCAGGTCAAGCAGGCAGTCGTGGGATACGGTCTTGCCGAAAAGAAGCAGATTATGGACATGGTGCGGCGGCTATTGCGTTTGAAAGACGTTCCCCGGCCCGATGACGCTGCCGACGCGCTGGCGATCGCCATCTGCCACGCCAGAAGCGCCACGAGCCTTTTGCACCGTCACGATCCGACCATAAAGGAGACTGTTTGATATGTTTTACTACCTCTGCGGCACCGTTGCCGAACTGGAAGCAAATCTCGCGGTCATCGACTGCGGCGGCGTAGGTTATGCCTGCGCCACCACCAACTATACTCTCGCGCAACTGAAGAAGGGTGACAGGGCAAAGCTCTATACCCATATGAACGTAAGAGAAGACGCGGTGGATCTGTTCGGATTCTATTCCCGCAGCGAGCTCAACAGCTTCAAACTGCTTCTGGGCGTATCCGGCGTAGGTCCGAAAGCCGCGCTGTCGATTCTCTCGTCCACCACACCCGATCAGCTCGCCATGAGCGTTGTCACGGAGGACGAGAAGGTGCTCACAGCCGCACCCGGTATCGGTAAAAAGATCGCACAGCGCATCATTCTGGAGCTGAAGGATAAACTGGGGCAGGAGAAGGCAGGATATGACCTTATCGTCCCGTCCGGCGTCGCCGTGCCGGAGAGCAAGGCCGCTGAAGCGGCGGCGGCGCTGTCGGTATTGGGCTATGGCAGTCAGGAGATTTCCGCCGCGCTCAAAGGGATTTCTGCGGCGGATCTTCCGCTGGAGGAGATCATTCGTCAGGCGCTCAAGCGCATGGTACGGTAAGGAGGGACGGGCATGAGCATTGACTACGGAAGCGATATTTACGAAGAGCCTATCGTAGCGAAAACCTTCCTTCACGAAGACAGCGGTGAGGTGTCGCTTCGGCCTCATACGCTGCAGGAGTATATCGGTCAGGAAAAGGCAAAAGAGAACCTCTCCATTTTTATCGAGGCGGCGCGCCGGCGCACGGAGGCGCTGGATCACGTGCTGCTCCACGGTCCTCCGGGTCTCGGTAAGACTACGCTTGCCGGCATTATCGCCCAGGAGATGGGTGTAAACATCCGTATCACCTCCGGGCCCGCTATTGAAAAGCCGGGCGATCTGGCGGCACTTTTGACCAATCTCAATGAAAACGACATTCTGTTTGTAGATGAGATCCACCGCCTTAACCGCGCCGTGGAGGAGATCCTCTATCCCGCTATGGAGGATTACGCCATCGACATCATTATCGGCAAGGGTCCTTCCGCCAACTCCATTCGGCTCGATCTGCCGCGCTTTACGCTGATCGGCGCCACCACCCGTTCCGGCTCTCTGTCGGCACCCTTGCGTGACCGATTCGGCGTTACGCTGCGTTTGGAGCTGTACACCCCGGAGGAGCTGGCGCAGATCGTTTCGCGCAGCGCAGGGATCCTGGGCGTGCCGATCGAGCCCAGCGGTGCCATGGAGATCGCCAGGCGCTCCCGCGGTACGCCGCGTATTGCCAACCGTATGCTGCGCCGCGTGCGTGACTACGCGCAGGTGCGCTCCGACGGTGTGATCACGCGAGACGTGGCCGACAAGGCGCTGGTGGCGCTGGAGATCGACGCGCTGGGCCTGGATCCCATTGACCGGCGTATGCTGCGGTCTATCATTGACAATTACGGCGGCGGCCCCGTGGGATTGGATACGCTGGCTGCCACCATCGGAGAAGAATCCGTCACGCTGGAGGACGTATACGAGCCGTATCTCATGCAGATCGGATTCCTCACCCGTACGCCCCGCGGCCGCTGTGTCACGCGGAAGGCGTATGAGCATCTCCACGTCCCGTTTACGGGGCAGGAACAGTTAGAATTATAAAGGAGCGGAACGCACTATGGGTAAACTGTTTGGAACTGACGGTATCCGCGGCGTCGTAGGAGAGAATCTGACCGCGGAGCTGGCATATCAGGTAGGTCGCGCTGTGGCTTGCGTTTTGAAAGAGAAACACGGTCGCCACCCGGTGGTGACGATAGGAAAGGATACCCGAATTTCTTCGGATATGCTGGAGTCGGCACTCATCGCCGGTCTGTGCGCCGGCGGCAGTGACGTGATGCCGCTGGGTACCATCGCAACACCGGCAGTGGCGTTTCTTACCGTGCAGGAGAAGGCAGACGCCGGCATCGTGATCTCCGCCTCCCATAATCCGTATGAACACAACGGCATTAAGGTCTTCAACGAGCAGGGTTATAAGCTGCCGGATGAAACGGAGCGCGCCGTGGAAGAGCTCGCCATGCATCCGGAACGGATGCCTGTGCTTACACGCGATGCGCTGGGGCGGCGGATCCACGGTATGCGTCAGATGAAAAGCGACTATATCCATCATCTCATGGCGAGCATTTCCTGTGATCTAACGGGGCTTCGCGTGGTGGTGGACTGCGCCAACGGCGCCGCCTCGTCCACAGCGCCGGAGCTGTTTTCCTTACTGCCGCTCAAAGCAGACTTTATCCACACCACGCCTAACGGCGTCAATATCAATGATCGTTGCGGCTCAACGCACCTCGCGTCCCTTGCAGAGGCCGTGGTATCCGGCAAATACGATCTGGGTATCGCCTTTGACGGCGACGCGGATCGCTGTTTACTGGTGGATGAGCAGGGTGGCGTGATCGACGGCGACAAGATCATGGCGGTTTGCGCCGCGGAACTGCGCCGCACCGGCATGCTGAGGGGCGACGCGATCGTCGCCACCGTTATGTCAAATTTGGGGCTGCATGAGTTTTGCCGCACCAACGACTATCGTTTGATCTGCACCGACGTGGGTGACAGAAACGTGCTGGAAAAAATGCTGGAGGAGGACTATGTGATCGGCGGAGAGCAATCAGGGCACATGATCTTCCGTCAATACGCCACCACCGGCGACGGAGAATTGACCGCCTTGCAGTTCCTTCAGGCGCTTTGCCACTCCGGCAAGACCGCTTCCGCCCTTGCCTCCTGCTGTCCCCAGTATCCCCAGATCCTGATCAACGTGCCGGTGCCGGTACAGGCGAAGCAGCCGATCATGGAAAGTCAGGTGCTGTGGCAACAGGTAAGAAAAAGGGAAGAGGAGCTCTCCGGCGCCGGGCGGATCCTGGTGCGTCCTTCCGGCACAGAGGCGCTGATCCGGGTCATGGTCGAGGCAAAAACCCAGGAGATCGCCGCCTCCGTGGCAGGGGATTTGGTTGAATTTATAAAAAATATGTCGATTTAGGCACATTTATCACAAAATTTTTGCAAAACTATTGACAGATTGTTTTATATAACTGTATAATGACCTATGAGCAACGTAAACAGGGAAGAATATCTGCCGTTAGACGGCATGGATGATGAGACGCTTTGCGCGCTTTCCTCCCGGGGAAACCGTCAGGCGGAGGAGATCCTTGTGAACCGATATCACCGTTTGGTGCGTTCCATCGTGCGTCCGTTCTATTTGATCGGTGGTGACAGCGAGGATCTTATCCAGGAAGGTATGGTCGGTTTGCTGCGTGCCGTGCGCGAGTACGATCCGCAACGGGAAGCGTCTTTTTGCACTTTTGCCGATACGTGTGTCCGCAACCGCGTGTTTTCCGTTCTGAAGGCGGCCAACAGCGGCAAGCATACACCGCTGAACCATTCTGTCCCTTTAAACGACCCTCTTTTTGACGTTGGAACTTCCCTGGCACAAGTCGATCCCGAACACTGGATGATCGACAGGGAAAAAGCAGCCGGTTTGTTGGTGAATGCCCGCAAACAGTTGTCCGATTTCGAGGTCAGGATCTTAGGGTATTATTTAGACGGTCTTACCTGTCGTGAGATCTCGAAAACCATTGGCAAGCCTCCCAAGTCGGTAGATAACGCCATTCAGCGTATTCGCCGCAAGCTCGGAAGGCAACAGCAGGCGACATCAGCAAATAGCTGACGCAATATATAATTCTCAAAGAGAGGGTAAAAACATGTACGAAGACAAGACCTTAGTGTGCAAAGAGTGTGGCAACGAGTTCGTGTTCACCGCCGGTGAGCAGGAGTTCTATGCTGAGCGCGGATTTCAGAACGAGCCGCAGCGCTGCAAGGCGTGCCGTGACGCTCGCAAGAACGCCGCCCGTGGTCCCCGTGAGTACTTCACGGCTACTTGCGCCAATTGCGGCGGCGAGGCGAAGGTTCCGTTCGAGCCCAAGACCGATCGCCCCGTGTATTGCAGCGATTGCTTTGCAAAGATGCGTGAAAACGGCTGAGCCAATATCTCAAACGTTGCATCGGCGGCACATTCGTTTGAATGTGCCGCTTTTCCTGCAAAAAATTTGCTCTTTTTGTTGAATTTTCGCGTCGCTTCGGGTATACTGTTACTATCGCAAAAGGAGGTAAATCAATATGATCGAAATTACCAAAGATACCATCATCGGTGATATTCTTGACGTTGCGCCCCAGACGGCGCCTATCTTCCTGTCGATCGGCATGCACTGTCTCGGCTGTCCGTCTTCTCGCGGTGAAACGGTGGAGGAAGCCTGCGCCGTCCACGGGATTGACTGTGACAAGCTGCTGGCAATCGTAAACGAGGAAGCGAACAAGAGCGCGGAATAACGCACTGTCCGCCAGGCGCATACGGCTCACACCGTATGCGCTTTATCCTGTAAGTACCGAAAAGGGAGAAGCCGCTATGTCTGACGGGCCTTTGCTTCAACCGCGTTTGATGCATCTGTCGCAGTTTGTGCCCAACGGCGCGCGCCTATGCGATGTAGGAACCGATCACGCCTATTTGCCGGTATGGCTGCTGTGCCGGAATATCATTCCTTCCGCTATTGCCTCCGATATACACGCCGCGCCTTTGCGCCACGCTGAAGCGACCGCGTTGACCCACGGCGTCAGCGACCGTCTGGATCTCCGCCTGTGTGCCGGACTGTCGGCGATCGCGCCGGAGGAGACGGATACTGTCGTAATTGCCGGCATGGGCGGCGAGACTATCGCCGCTATCCTTGGCGATGCGCCCTGGACACGTACGGAGGAGAAGCTGTTGATCCTCCAACCCATGACAAAAGCGGAATATCTCCGTAAATGGCTGTATGACCGGGGATATTATTTTACCGGCGAATCGCTGGTTCGGGATAAGGGGTTTCTCTATCCCGTGTTTACGGTACGGGGCGGACTGCGAAAACCGCTGACGCCGGAGGAGCAATACGGCGGCGTCCTGCTCCGGCACGATCCGTTATACCGCGATTATCTTGATGCACAGCTTCAGCGTCTGGCGGTTCGGATCGCCGGATTAACACGCGCGTCGGACGCCGCCCAGAACCGTCGGGCGGCGGAGCTGACGGAGCTGTATGAAGCGCTGAAAGCGCGAAAGGAGCAGATCGAATGGCAACCGTAAAAGAGATCGAATCCTGCCTCTTCGACTGGGCGCCTGCCGCGCTGGCGGCGCCTTGGGACAACGTGGGCCTGCTGATCGGCGCGCCGGAGCGCGGCGTGCGCCGGGTTCTCGTGTCACTGGACGTGACCGGGGCTGTGGTAGCGGAAGCCGCCGCGCAGGGAGCTNNCCGATCTGATCGTCGCCCATCATCCGCTGATGAACTGTCACTGGGCGCCTGTACAGACCGTGCGTACCGATACGCGGCAGGGAAGTATCATCACCGAACTGATACGAAGCAACGTGGCGGCGATCTGCATGCACACCAATCTGGATGCCGCGAACGGCGGTGTAAACGATATATTGGCGCAAACGCTGGGTCTTTCCCATATTCAGCCGCTTCACGAAGATAAAATCGGACGGTACGGAACGATAAATTGTGAAATTCCTCTTGTGAAATTCACCGAAACTGTGGTAAAATTACTCTCGTGCAACGGTCTGCGCTACGTGAGCGGCAACCGCCCGGTTCACCGTGTGGCGGTCGGCGGCGGCGCCTGCGG
>DBWU01000070.1:45294-45533 GCA_002309395.1 Oscillospiraceae bacterium UBA1230 | reverse complement strand
GATGCGACACCTTTGTAACTGCGGATCTGAAGTATCACGATTTTCTGGAGTATGCCGGCCGGATCAATTTGATCGACGCGGGGCATTTCCCCACTGAGCAGGTGATCTGCCCGGCGATCATCCGTCGTTTAAGCGCCGCATTTCCCGATATTTCGTGCACGATAAGTCAACAACATGATCGTGAGATCATTCAATACTGCGTGAAGGAGAAATAAACTATGTCCGGACATTCCAAGTGG
>DBWU01000070.1:29611-45257 GCA_002309395.1 Oscillospiraceae bacterium UBA1230 | reverse complement strand
ACCAAGATCGCCAAGGAGATCATCGTAGCGGTCAAGCAGGGAGGGAGCGGCGATCCTGCCAATAACTCCCGCCTCGCCACGGTGGTGGCAAAAGCCAAAGCGGCCAATATGCCCAATGACAATATNNGATAAGGCGCTGGGCGCCGGCAATACGGACAACTATGAATCCGTGACCTATGAGGGATACGGACCGTGCGGCGTTGCCGTGATCGTGGAAGCCTTGACCGACAACCGCCAGCGTACGGCGCCGGAAGTGCGGCACTATTTCGACAAGTTCGGCAAGGGCATGGGCGCGCAGGGCTGTGTGAGCTGGTCGTTTGACCGCAAGGGCGTGATCGTTATCAGCAACGAGGATGAGGAACTGGACGAAGATACGGTCATGATGGACGCGCTGGACGCCGGCGCCGCCGATTTTGAGCCGGACGGCCCCGTCTACGAGATCACCACCGACCCCGACAGCTTTAACGACGTTGTCGCCGCGCTGGAGGGGAAAGGGTATACCTTTGTCAGCGCCGATATTGAGATGGTACCCCAGACCTACGTGACCATCAGCGACCCGGACGACGTGAAAAGCATGGAAAAGCTGTTGGATATGCTGGATGACAATGAGGACGTGCAAAACGTCTGGCACAACTGGGATAACGACTGATCCTCCGCGATATTCAAGTACTTGAGGAGATTTAAAAAGAAAATTATTCATTATACAGAAGCGGTTCAAAACAGCTTGCAGGTCGAACGTTTTGCTGGCATTGCGGTGTAGAATTCAAGAAAGATTAAAAGGATAGGCTTGCAAAGATAATTGTACATTTTGAGACAGGCTGACCGGTCACGGTCAGCCTGTTTCCTTTTTTTGCGTCCCGGCATACAATGGTGTAGCCGTAGCAACGGCAAGCAATTCAAAGGAGGAACGCACATTGTATGCTGAAAAAACGCGGTGGAGCAACAGGAACACGGCTGGTTTATCTGTCGCACCGGCGGAACGCTCCGCAGAAAAGGTGGCGGAGCAGACCGCGGAAGAAGATCGTGAGCGAAACGGAATGACTGCCTGCGGAGACGGGCAGGGTTCTTTGCCCGGACACTGTGCTTCGCTGGCTTTTCCTTACGTGCCGATGCAAGACCAAAACGACCGGCGATACGGGCAACAGGAGGCGCTCCGGGAAGGTACGCTGTTTCCCGGCTTGAACCTGCCGTTCCGGCGCGAGATCGAAACCCGGTTTCCGGCGCTCAATTCCCCACTGTCAGAGCTGATGGCGCTGGATTTTGCCATCGACGAGCTGGGATTATATTTAAACACCCATCGCAACGACGAGGATGCTTTGGAATTGTTCCGCTCCTACGTTCGTCTGGCAAAAGAGGGTAGGGAAAAATACGTGGCAACGTACGGCCCTTTACTGCAAACCGATCTCTCCGCCAACGGCGGCTATCGCTGGCTGGATGATCCGTGGCCGTGGGAAAAAGGAGGCAACCACTAATGTTCATATACGAAAAGAAACTGCAATATCCTGTCAAGATTGCAACGCCAAATCCGAAGCTCGCCGCCGTTATCATTTCCCAATACGGCGGCCCTGACGGTGAACTCGGCGCCTCTTTGCGTTACTTGAGCCAGCGGTATTCCATGCCGTATGCGGAACTGAAGGGGCTTCTGACCGATATCGGTACCGAGGAGCTGGGGCATCTGGAAATGATCGGCGCTATCGTGCATCAGTTGACCCGTGATCTCTCCGAGGAGGATATCCGTACGGCGGGATTCGACGCTTATTTTGTCGATCATACCGTCGGCGTTTACCCCACCGCCGCGTCCGGGTTCCCCTGGAGCGCATCATCCATGCAGGTCAAAGGCGATGTCATCGCGGACCTTACTGAGGATCTGGCGGCAGAGCAAAAAGCGCGCGTCACGTATGACAACATCCTGCGTCTGAGCGACGACCCCGACGTAAACGACGTCATCCGGTTCCTGCGCGAACGGGAGATCGTGCATTTCCAGCGCTTTGGCGAAGGTTTGCGCCTTGCCAAAGAGAAGATGGACGCTAAAAACGTCTATTATATGAACCCGTCGTTTGACAGCTGACCGCCGTACGTTCGGCACAGGCGGCAGAGAGCGCATATCAATGCGCTCTCTGCCGCTTCATTTTTCGGTTAGGCTTTCTTTTTTTTCCGGAGTGTGTTATACTGTTAGCGTATCCGTCAAGTTAGCGGTGCGCCACATAGAGGATCCCCCAAGCGCATAGAGTGATAGAAAGGGGAGGGGATCGTTTATGTGGAAAAAAGCAATCTGCATCCTGTTGGTTTTACTTATGAATACCGGCGTCGTGATGCCGGTATTCGGTCTGGATCTCCCTGCCGTGCCGGTGATCGACGCGGGGCACGGCGGAGAGGACGGAGGCGCCGTATCATCAGACGGAACGGCGGAAAGCGGCATCAATCTGGCAATCGCCCGGAAACTGGAGCGGATACTGTTCTTTTTGGGTTATGAAACGGTGATGACGCGGAGGGACGAGAATGCCGTCTACGATGCAAGCGCCGTCACGCTGCGCGAGAAAAAAGTGTCCGATTTAAAAAATCGCGTGGCATTGGTCAACGGTACGGCGAGAGGATTGCTGATCAGTATCCATCAAAACAGTCTGCCTTCGCATCCTCGCGTCCATGGAGCGCAGGTTTTCTATAACGGAGTGGATGACGCTTCCGGCGTTGCGCTCACCGTGCAGGACGCGTTAAACTGTGCCATAAACGGCAGTAATGAGAAAAGCGTGGCGCCAACCGGCTCCGGCATTTATTTGATGAAAGAATCGCAAAGACCCGGGATTTTGGTCGAATGCGGCTTTATGAGCAACGAAGAAGAGTGCCGCAAGTTAAAGGACGAGGCATATCAACTGCGGCTTGCCGCGGCGATCGCGGCTGGCGTTTCATCCTATACCGCGCAACAAAGCGCAAGGAGTGCTGTCAATGAAGAGTAAAACGGCTTTTTTCTGCACGGAATGCGGCAATGAGACTTCAAAATGGGCAGGGAAGTGCCCTGCCTGCGGCGCATGGAATACGCTGGCGGAGCAACCGCGGGAATCCCGAAAAGGAACTGCTTCAAACCATTCAAATAAAACGCCTGTAAAGGCAACTCACATTACAGAAATCGACACCGCCGAGGAGATCCGTTTTTCCACGGGAATGGGCGAGTTGGATCGCGTGCTGGGCGGCGGCGCGGTGAAGGGTTCACTGGTATTGGTAGGCGGCGCGCCGGGGATCGGCAAATCCACCTTATTGTTGCAGATCTGTCAGCAGCTCGGCAAATTTGCAAAAGTGCTGTACGTTTCGGGTGAAGAATCGACACATCAAATCAAGATGCGCGCCCAGCGGCTGGGTGTTGACAGTGGGAATCTGCTGGTACTCTCTGAAACGTGTTTGAGTGATCTCATCGCCGGCGTTGAGGCGGAACAGCCTGAGATTCTGATCGTCGATTCCATTCAGACGCTCTACAACGAGGAGTTGGATTCTCCCGCAGGCGGCGTCGGGCAGGTAAAGGATTGCACGATGGCACTGATGCAGATCGCCAAGGGAAGCGGCATCACCGTTTTTGTGATCGGCCACGTAAACAAGGAAGGTTCTATCGCAGGTCCCAAGGTTCTGGAGCATATGGTCGATTGCGTGCTGTATTTTGAAGGTGATCAGCATATATCCTACCGCATCCTGCGCGCAGCTAAAAACCGATTCGGCGCCACCAACGAGATTGGCGTGTTCGAAATGTCGGACGAGGGCTTAAAAGAGGTGGAAAACCCGTCAGAAATGCTGCTGTCAGGGCGTCCGCAGAACGCACCAGGCACTTGTGTCACTTGCGTGATGGAAGGGGCGCGCCCGATTCTGGCGGAGGTACAAGCGCTGATTGCGCCGTGCAGTGGCAATAAGCCGCTTCGCAGCAGCAACGGATTCGATTACGGACGCGCCGCTATGCTGCTGGCGGTACTGGAAAAGCGAGGGCATTTGAAAGTTTCCCAATGTGATGCCTATTTGAACATCGTGGGCGGTTTGACGCTGGAGGAACCTGCCGCTGATCTTGCCGCCGTTGTCGCGATCGCATCCAGCTATTTGGACAAGCCGGTTCCCGGTGATCTGGCAGCGGTAGGGGAGATCGGCCTATCCGGGGAAGTACGCAGTATCAGCCATCTGGAACAGCGCCTTCTGGAAATCGAGCGGCTCGGCTTCACAAAATGCATCATTCCATCCCGCCGGGCACGAGAGATCCGTCCCATGGCGCATTTGGAGCTTCTGGGTGTGGAGAATATCGCCCAGGTGCTGAAGATCCTCGCGCAGACTGTGTAGGCGTATAATGCACGCAGTTGTGCTCGCGGCTGGGAAACCCCTGCGAAACGCAGTGGTCCAGCGTACACATGCCGTCTGATTGATATTGGCAGTCATCGGTACAGGGAATATAGTTCATAATGATATCACACTCCTTACTGCACAGTATGTACCGTTTTTCATAAAACTATCTGTCCGGAGTGGATTGTGCCCGTTCCGGCAGGGCAACTTCACAGGAGAGGAGGTAACGCGGGAATATACGCGATTGAACAAAATAAAGATTTTGTTCAATATAGAGTGGGAAGTTTTGACACTTTTGAGGAATATACGGCTACTTTTGGGTTTCCGCCGGCAATTTGGCGTTTGCCCGAATCGCCGCGCTTCTTTCGCCTTAAGACGATCTATCCGGCGGTTATGTCGTCGTGTTTGTCGTTCGTGTCGTTCACACGGGTCCGCCGTACGACGTTGTGTTTTTTCCTGCACAGGTGTATTTCCGCTGTCTTATATGGCTCTTGATTATCGCGCTGACGCGCCGCGTATTCTGCTGGACTTTCTGTCCTACCACGAGATCATCAAAGCACATTCCAAACGCACTGTGGATGAATACTATCTCGACCTGCGCGGCTTTTTCCGCTATCTGAAACAAATGCGGGATCCCGCCCTGCGCGAGACCCCTATGGAACAGATCTCCATTTCCGACGTTGATCTTCCCCTGATCGCCTCAGTCACGCTGACCGATCTTTACGGCTATATGACCTACTTGAGCCGTGACAAGGTCCTCCACCCTAATAGTGAAAATTCTAACAAAGGTCTGAATGCGGCATCCAGAGCGAGAAAATTGTCCACAATTCGCTCTTTTTACAACTATTTGTGCAATAAAATGCATCTTTTGGATGAAAATCCGTGTAAGGATATCGATACGCCGAAGATGCGAAAGTCCCTTCCCCGATATTTGACGCTGGATGAGTCCCTCTCCCTTCTCGACTCCGTGGACGGGGCAAATCGGGAGCGCGATTACTGTATTTTAACGCTGTTTCTCAACTGCGGTCTGCGAATTTCCGAGCTGATCGGCTTGAATATGGGCGATATACAGGGTGAAGCATTGCGGGTCCTGGGGAAAGGCAACAAAGTGCGGATCGTATATCTGAACGACGCTTGCGTTGCGGCGCTGAACGCCTATCTGGCGGTTCGCCGCCCCGTCAACGGCAAGGAACGCGACACGCTGTTCCTCTCCGGCAGAGATCAGCGCATCAGCCGCTCTACCGTTCATGCGCTGGTCAAGAAATATCTGTCCGCTGCGGGGCTGGACAGCACCCAGTATTCCTCCCATAAGCTGCGGCATACAGCAGCCACGCTGATGCTGCAAAACGGCGTGGACGTTAAGGCCGTACAGGAAGTATTGGGACATGAACACCTGAATACCACAGAGATTTACACGCATATCGACAACGATTCCCTGCGGCTTGCCGCACGCGCCAATCCCCTGTCCGGCGTAAAACCAAAGGGCGAGCAGGAATAAAAAGAACGGATACCGAATCCGGTATCCGTTCTTTTCTTTTTAAAAACTGTCGATCAAAACGCCTTGCCGTCGCAGCCGAGAACGTCAACGATCTTGTGCGCCACCAGCGCCTTGATAGCGGCACGGGCAGGCTTAAGATACTGACGGGGATCGAAATGATCAGGATGCTCGGCAAAGTATTTGCGAACCGTGCCGGTCATCGCCAGACGCAGGTCGGAGTCGATATTGATCTTGCACACCGACAGGCGAGCCGCCTTGCGGAGCTGCTCTTCGGGAATACCCACGGCGTCAGGCATATTGCCGCCGTTTTCGTTGATCATCTTCACGAACTCCTGCGGCACGGAAGACGAACCGTGCAGTACAATGGGGAATCCGGGCAGACGCTTGGAAACCTCTTCCAGCACGTCAAAGCGCAGCGGAGGCGGAACGAGAACGCCGTTTTCATTGCGCGTGCACTGAGCGGCAGTGAACTTGTATGCGCCGTGGCTGGTACCGATGGCGATCGCCAGCGAATCACAGCCGGTACGGGACACGAACTCCTCCACTTCCTCCGGACGGGTATAGGACGAATCCGCGGCGGAAACCTTTACCTCGTCCTCAACGCCTGCCAGCGTACCCAGCTCCGCCTCGACCACAACGCCGCGGTCGTGGGCATACTCCACCACCTGACGCGTGATAGCGATATTCTCCTCAAACGGCTTGCTGGACGCGTCGATCATCACGGAGGTAAAGCCGCCGTCGATGCAGCTCTTGCAGGTCTCAAAGGAATCGCCGTGGTCAAGATGCAGCACGATGGGCAGGCCCGTCTCAATGACAGCCGCCTCTACCAACTTCATCAGATACGTATGGTTGGCGTAAGCGCGAGCACCCTTGGATACCTGCAGGATCAAAGGCGCCTTCAGCTCAGCAGCCGCCTCGGTGATTCCCTGCACGATCTCCATGTTGTTCACGTTGAAAGCGCCGATGGCGTAACCGCCGTTATACGCTTTTTCGAACATTTCTTTGGAAGTTACCAGTGGCATAATCGTTCTCCTTTACACAAAAATTGATGTTACCGGTTGTATGGAATGATTGGTACATCTTTTCACACATCTATTTTACCATATTTTTTGGATTTTGCAAGCAAAAAGAGAGAGAAAGCGGTTTACATCTGAAAATTCTCATGGTAGAATACTCTACGGAATTACGGTGCGCGATTTGCACCAGATGTTTTGGAGGTAATGCAAGATGAAAGAATTAAAAGGCGCCTGCATCATCGGTCAGTCCGGCGGCCCGACGTCCGTCATCAACGCCAGTGCATACGGTGTGATCGACACGGCGCTCAAATCCGGCGCGATCACGCAGGTACTGGGCGCTGAGCACGGCATCAAAGGCGTTCTGAACGACCGGCTTTTTGATATGGGTCTGGAGGATCCGGAAGAACTGCGGCTGATGAAGTATACACCGTCTTCCGCGCTGGGTTCCTGCCGCTATAAGATCGCCGATCCCGAAAAGGACGACACCGATTATAAGCGGATCCTGGAAGTTTTCAAAAAGCATAACGTCCGCTATTTCTTCTATAACGGCGGTAATGACTCCATGGATACCTGCAACAAGATCAGCAAGTATATGCAGTCTGTGGGGTATGAGTGCCGCGTGATGGGCGTGCCCAAAACCATTGATAACGACCTGTACGGCACGGATCACTGCCCTGGTTACGGTTCCGCCGCCAAGTATATCGCCACATCCATGATGGAAGTTTATCAGGACGCGCGGGTATATGACACGGGTATGATCGTGGTCATGGAGATCATGGGCCGTCACGCCGGCTGGCTGACCGCCGCCGCCGCTCTTGCCAACGAATACGGCGCAGGTCCCGACCTGATCTATCTGCCGGAAACGGATTTTGATATGGCGCAGTTCATTGCCGATGCCAAAAAGGTATATGAGGAGAAAGGAAACTGCATCATCGCCGTTTCCGAGGGCGTGCATTATGCCGACGGCAGCTTCGTATCCGAGGCGAAAGTCGCCGCGACGGACGGTTTCGGTCATGCCCAGTTGGGCGGTCTTGCCTCCATTCTGGCGCAGACGCTGAAGAAAGAGACCGGCGCCAAGGTGCGCGGTATCGAGCTGAATCTTCTCCAGCGTTGCGGCGCTCATCTGGCGTCCCATACCGACATTGAGGAATCCTATATGGCGGGTAAAGCCGCTGTGGAAAACGCCGTAAACGGCATTACGGACAAGATGATCGGCTTTGAGCGCTCCGTGGTGGACGGTAAATACGCCTGCCGTACCAAGCTCCTGCCGCTGACCGAGGTGGCGAATGCAGAGAAGAAACTGCCTCGCGAATGGATCAACGAAGCCGGCAACGGCGTTTTGCAGCCCTTCGTGGAGTACGCTCTGCCGCTGATCCAGGGTGAGCCGGATCTGCCCAAGGTGGATTCCCTGCCTCGCTTCTGCCATCTCAAGAAGATCATTGCCAAGTAAAAAAACGTATGGCACAATGAAAACGGTGGGAAACAGCGTTCGCTGCTTCCCACCGTTTTTTTCGGCCTCTTATTGATTCTTCTGATAGATCGTCCACAGGCCTTCCATCAGCAGATATTTGTCGTAGACGATCTCATTGCGGCAATGGCGCACGATCACAGGCGCCGGCGTACCGGTCGCCACCACTGTCAGCGGCTGATCCGCGCCGATCTCGTCACGGATCCGATCGATCAATCCGTCCAGCATACCGGCGGTGCCGTATACGATGCCGTTTTTCATGCAGTCTTCCGTATTCTTGCCGATCAGGTTCCTGGGATGCTCCAATGAGATGGCGGGAAGCTGAGCCGTTTGATCCGCCAAAGCACGCAAGGAGAGATATACGCCCGGATACAGCAGGCCGCCCTCATAGGTTTTCTTCTCGGAAATATAGGAAACGGTGGTGGCTGTCCCCATGTCGATGATCACCATCGGCGGACGGTATTTTTCCAGCGCCGCCACCGCGCTGCATACGAGATCGGCGCCCAACTGGTTATGAAACTCCATACGAATATTCAACCCCGTTCGGATACCCGGTCCCACTTCCATGGGCGGCTTGCCGAAAAGACGCGTCAGCGCCTTCGTCATCATAAAATTCACCGGCGGCACCACGCTGGAGAAAATAGCGCCCGTCACGCCGGAGATCTCGTACCCGTACAGCGAAAACAGATTCATCAGATCTAAACAGATCTGATCGGCAGTCTTGCCGCGATCCGTTTCGATCGAGGCGAGAAATTTCAGCGTTCCCTCGCCGGAAAACAATCCGACAGACGTGTTGGAGTTGCCGACGTCAATTGCCAGCAGCACAGCGCATCGCCCCCCTTCCCTGCTTATTGTACCACGCCCGGAAGGACAACGCAACAGCAAAAACGGCGGCACACAGCCGCCGTTTTTTTGCTTTAATTGTAAAGTATATTTCCTTTACAGAATAATGCAGATCAGGCCTCCGCTTCCCTCGTTGATGATCCGTTCCAGTGCCTCGCGCAGTTTTTCCCGGGCGTCCTCCGGCATACGTTTCAGTTTTGCCTGCAGGTCCTCCCCTACGATCTCATGGATACTGCGTCCGAATATATTGGACTGCCAGATCTTGCTGGTATCGCCTTCAAACTCCTGCAGTAAGTAGTTGACCATATCCTCCGACTGTTTTTCGTTGCCTACGATGGGAGACACAGTGGTTTCCACGTCAGCGCGGATCATGTGGATCGACGGCGCCGTGGCGCGCATCCGCACGCCGTAGCGTCCTCCCTGCCGCACGATCTCCGGATCGTCCAGATCCAACTCTTCCACGCTGGGCATGACGATGCCGTAACCGCTTTCCTTTGCGCTCTTGAGCGCTTCCGCTACTTTATCGTACTCTTTCTTCGCCGATGCCAACTCCGTTAAATGCTCCATCAGGTCGCCGTCGTCCGCCAACTGCAATCCGGACTGCTCGCTTAGCGTACGATAGAAAAGGCTGCGCGGCACCGCCAGTTCCGCCGAAGCAACGCCGGTACCGAGATCCACCGCAGTGATACGGGCATCGGAAATATCCTCCGATTGCTCGATCCGGCGCAAACAGTCCTCCAGTTGCCGGATATGGTGCAGATCAGCACTGTTATCGCGTACTGCGTCAAAGATCCTGCTGCGGATCGGATGATCTACCGCCAGCGCGTCGATCCAGGACGGCAGATAGAGATCCAGCTCCTGCAAAGGAAACTCAAAGAGAAGCTCTCGCAAAAGACCCGCAACCGTCTCCTCATCCAGTTCCAGGCAGTTTACCGGCAGACAACGCACGTCGAACCGCTCCTCGATCTCCTGTGCCGCTGCCTGCGCCGCGGCGCCGCCGGGGTCGGAGGAATTGAGCAGCACCACGAACGGCTTTCCGATCTCCTGCAATTCCCGTATGACGCGTTCCTCCGCTTCCCGGTAGTCCTGACGCGGAATATCGGTAATGGTTCCGTCGGTGGTGATGACCACGCCCACGGTGGAATGATCGTTGATGACCTTCCGGGTGCCGATCTCCGCCGCCTCCGTCATAGGGATCTCGTGGTCAAACCACGGCGTCATCACCATACGGGGCGCCAGATCTTCAAACTGCCCCACCGCGCTCGGCACCATATAGCCTACGCAATCGATCAGGCGAACAGAGCAACGCACGCCGTCATCCAACTGTACCTCAACCGCCTCCTCCGGCACGAATTTCGGCTCCGCCGTCATGATCGTGCGGCCAGAGCCGCTTTGCGGCAGCTCGTCCTTGGCGCGGTCACGGCGATAGGAGTCCTCAATATTCGGGATCACGTTGGTTTCCATGAAGCGTTTGATAAACGTGGACTTCCCCGTACGCACCGGGCCCACCACGCCGATGTAAATGCTGTTATGGGTACGCGCCGCCATTTCCTGATAAATGGATGTGGTTTGATTCATATTGTCCCCTCCGAATTTACAGCTTGTTGCTCTATTGTTATGAGGAAGGAACCGTATTTAGAAGTAGGAATCTCAGTCTGGGACAAAAAATCCCCCCGACAGGATCTTGTCGGGGGGAAAAAGATTGAAAGGGTCAACCGCCAAGATACGCCTTCTTGATGGCCGCCGACGCCAGCAGCTCCGCGCCGGTGCCGGAGGTAACGATCCTGCCGGTTTCCAGCACGTAACCGCGGTCCGCCACGGAAAGCGCCGCCTGTGCGTTCTGCTCCACCAGCAAAATGGTGGTGCCTGCCTTGTGCAGTTCCTTGATGATCTCAAAGATCTGCTCCACAAGGATCGGCGCAAGACCCATACTCGGCTCGTCCATCATCAGCAGTTTGGGGTTGCTCATCAGCGCGCGACCCATAGCCAGCATCTGCTGCTCACCGCCGGAGAGCGTACCGCCG
Source organism: Oscillospiraceae bacterium UBA1230 (assembly GCA_002309395.1). Lineage (GTDB taxonomy): Bacteria > Bacillota > Clostridia > Oscillospirales > Oscillospiraceae > Vescimonas. The sequence continues at coordinate 34,100 of DBWU01000070.1, read as the reverse complement.
ATCTGCTTGCGGCGCTCCTTCAAACGCGGGAACTGCTCGTAAACGCGCTCCAGATCTGCTGAAATATCGCCCTTACGGGAGAAAGCGCCCATCTCCAGATTCTCCTGCACGGTCATCTGGGAGAATACGCGGCGTCCTTCCGGCACCATGGCGATACCGCGCGCCACGATCTGGTGACATGCCAGTTTATCCGTAACCTCACCGCAAAAGCTGACCGAGCCGGTTTTGCTGTGAAGCAGACCTGCCACGGTATTCAAGGTGGTGGACTTGCCGGCGCCGTTGGCGCCGATCAGCGTGACGATCTCGCCCTCGTTCACCTCAAAGGAAATACCCTTGATGGCGTGAATACTGCCGTAGTAGACGTTGATATCGTCCACTTTTAAAATCTGTCCCATCCTCACGCCTCCTTCTTTTTGCCCAAATACGCTTCGATCACGGCAGGATTTGCCTGGATATCCTCCGGCGAACCCTTGGCGATCACGCGGCCGAAGTTCAGCACGCAGATACCTTCACAGATATTCATCACCAGACTCATGTCGTGTTCTATGAGCAAAATGGCGATCTGGAACATATCACGGATCTTCACGATGTTCTCCATCAATTCCGCCGTTTCCGAGGGGTTCATACCTGCGGCCGGCTCATCCAACAGCAGAAGGCACGGATTGGTGGCAAGGGCGCGTACGATCTCCAGACGGCGCTGTGCGCCGTAAGGCAGAGATCCGGCTTTGACTGACGCCATATCCGCCATGCCAAACAGACTCAACAGCTCCAGCGCCCGATCGTGAGCAATGCGCTCCTGCTTCCAGTAGTTGGGTAGGCGGAACACGCCGCTGAACATTCCGTACTTGATGGAGTTGTGCATTCCCAGCTTTACGTTGTCCTCCACGGACAGATTGTTAAATAGACGAATATTCTGGAACGTACGGGCAACGCCTGCCTTGCTTACCTGGATCGTGTTCATATCGTGGGTATCTTTTCCGTTGAGCAGGATGGTACCCTTGGTAGGCTGATACACCTTGGTCAAGAGGTTGAAAACGGTGGTCTTGCCGGCGCCGTTGGGACCGATCAGACCGGCGATCTCCGTTCTGCCGATGATGAGATTGAAATCGTCCACCGCCATCAAGCCACCGAAGTTAATGCTCAAACGGCGGCATTCCAGGATCGGATTCTTATCCAGATCGCGCTGGGGGATATACGCCTCGGAAGGCATCGGCACCAGCGGACTGGTATTTTGGGAAAAGATCTTCGCCATGCTCACGCCTCCTCCTTCGTCTTATTCACTTTGGAAAACAGCTTACCGAACGCCTTTTTGACCGCGTCGATCACTTTGTTGAAAACGCTCTTGATCTGCGGATTGTTTGTGACCAGCATCACCAGGATCAGCACGATGGCATACACCAGCATGCGGTAATCGGAGAACTGGCGCAGCGCCTCCGGCAAAATGGTCAGCGCCGCGGCGGCGATAATGGAACCGAGCATATTGCCCAAACCGCCCAGCACCACGAAGACCAGCACCAGAATGGAGTTATTAAAATCGAACTTGTTGGCGACCACCGTGGAATAGTTCAGTGCAAACAGCGCACCGGCGCCGCCTGCCATCGCCGCACTGGTCACAAACGCCATCATTTTATACTTGGTCACGGAAATGCCGATGCTCTCGGCGGCGATCCGGTTATCCCGCAGCGCCATGATAGCACGGCCTGCACGGCTGTTGACCAGATTGAAAATGACGATCAGGCAAACTATGATCAGCACAAAGCCGGTCACAAAAGTCGAGATCCGCTGAACGCCGCCAATTCCCATGGGACCGGCGATAATCAGCTTGCCGCCGGGCAGAAGATCGGTACGGTCCTTCAGCAAACTCACGTGGAAACCGCGCTCGTCGATACCCACGTAGAGGTTGGTGAAGATGCTCTTGATGATCTCACCGAACGCAAGGGTCACGATCGCCAGATAGTCGCCGTTGAGCCGCAGAACGGGAATGCCGATCAAAAAGCCAACGATGGCGGCAAAGATAGCGCCTACCACGATGGCGACGACCAGCCGCAATGGAGCGGATTCCACCGAACGCTGCATGGCTATGGCGGCAGTGGTGCCCATAAAAGCGCCCACGCTCATAAAACCGGCGTGACCCAGCGACAGTTCACCCAGAATACCCACCGTCAGGTTCAGGGAGATCGCCATGACGACCCATGCGCAGATCGGTACCAGCATACCGCTGAGCAGCGGAGAAAGTCCGCCCGTGCTGCTGAGAACCTGCAACACGATAAATGCTGCTGCCACGAAACCGTACGTAATAAACGTCGTACGCGTCGTCTTGCTCATTTTTTTCAAACCCATCACAGCCACCTTACACTTTCTCGCGCATCGCTTTGCCCAAAAGACCGGTCGGCTTGACAAGAAGCACGATGATCAGCACGGCGAATACGATGGCGTCGGACATCTGGGTGGAAACGTACGCTTTTGCCATGATCTCGATCACGCCCAGCAGCAATCCGCCCAAGAGCGCGCCGGGGATGGAGCCGATTCCGCCGAACACCGCGGCGGTAAAGGCCTTGATGCCAGGCATGGAGCCGGTAGTCGGCACCAGCGTGGGATATGCTGAGCAGAGCAGTACGCCGGCAATGGCGGCAAGGCCGGAGCCAATGGCAAACGTAACGGAAATGGTGGTGTTCACGTTGATACCCATCAGACGCGCGGCGTCCTTATCCTCCGAGCAGGCACGCATTGCCTTGCCCATTTTGGTATTGCCGGTAAACGCCGTCAGCGCCAGCATGATCACAAGGCAAACCGCGATCGTCACGATGGTCACGTAGGAGATGCGGAGAGAACCGCCAAACAGATCGATTCCGTTTACAGGTACGGTCTTTACTGCCCCGTCCGGCATCTGCTGTTCCATCATGCGCTGGAAGAACATGGGGAATACTTTGGGGTTGGACGACCACAAAAGCTGTGCCGCGTTCTGCAGAAAATAGCTCACACCGATCGCGGTGATCAGCACCGCCAGCGACGGCGCGGCACGCAACGGCTTATACGCCAGCTTTTCAATGATAACACCCAAAAGCGTGCAGATCACCATTGCCAGCAGAACACCTACCAGCGGCGGCAGATTGTAGCGGCTCACAGCGAAGAAGCAGATATACGCACCCACCATGATCACGTCACCATGGGCAAAGTTCAGCATCTTGGCAATACCGTACACCATGGTATAGCCCAGCGCGATGATCGCGTAAATACTGCCCAGGCTGATTCCGCTGATCAGAAAGTTCAGAAAACTCATACCCTTCTCCTCTCTCGTTTGCTATACATGGAAAACATGCATCGGAAAACCGCCTCATAAGGGCCGCTTTCCGATACACGCTTTCCGCCCGTCACAGGGAGAGCGCAGATGCGCTCTCCCCGCTTGGGACAAATGGCTTGTTATAGATGCGCCGGACGATCAGTCAAGACCGACGTACGCACCGGACTCGATGACCATGCCCTTGGGGCTCTTGGTCACAGCGCCGTTGGCATCCCAGGTCATGCCTTCACCGGTCAGACCGTCAAATGTCATGGTGGTGAACTGGGCGATCATGGCGTCGCAGATCTCAGCGGCGGACATGTCGGGCGTGCAGCCGGCGGCGGTCAGCGCCTGATAGTAAGCATAGACGCAGTCATACGCGTCAGCGGCAAACTGGTTGGGCACTTCGCCGAACTTCTCCTGATACTTGGCGACAAATGCGGCGGTCTTAGCGTCGCTGGAGTCGGCGTTGAAGGGGGTCAGCAGGATCACGCCCTCAGCAAGAGCGGTATCGAAGCCTTCCAGCGTCAAAATGCCGTCCATGCCGTCCACGCCGAACCACTTGGGCCCATAGCCGGCGGCCTTCGCCTGGGTGAAGATCAGGGACGCGGGCGTGTAGTACATGGGCAGGAACACCAGCTCGGCGCCGTTGCTCTGAGCATCGGCGATCTGCACGGAGAAGTCGGTGTCATTGCCGTCGGCAAAGGTGGTGTCGCTGACGATCTTGATGCCCAGCTCGTTGGCTTTGGCAACAAAGGTGTCGTAGATGCCCTTGGAATACACGTCATCGCTCTTCCAGATCACGGCAACCTTGGTGGCAAGGCCCTTGTCGAAGATGTACTGAGCGGAAGCGGAGCCCTGGTTAGGATCGGTGAAGCACATCTGGAACACGTTGTCCTTGTAGGTCACGGGATCCGCGTCAGCATCCAGCACCAGAACAGCGGTGGAGGAAGCGGACGGAGTCAGCGCGAAGATGCGATCCTTGTAGCTCTCGGCGGAAGTAGCCTCGCAGGGCTTGCTCGTCACGGAGCCGAGGGAGATCTGCATACCCCAACCCTTCAGGGTGTTGTAGGCATTGAGGGCCTTCTCAGCGTCGTGCTGATCGTCCTCATAGCGCAGCTCGAACTGGATGCCGCCCAGAGCGTTGATCTCTTCCACAGCGATCTCTGCGGCGTTCTTCACAGCGTTGCCGTAGATGGCGGCGCCGCC
>DBWU01000070.1:8670-29597 GCA_002309395.1 Oscillospiraceae bacterium UBA1230 | reverse complement strand
GGCCGCCGTAGGCGTATCGGTCTTCTCCCCGTTGTCAGGGGTTTCGGTCTTGCCGCCGCAAGCAACGAGGGCAAGCGTCATGACGAGAGCCATGACAAGCGCAAGTACTTTTTTCATCTTGGTTTTCTCCTTTCAAATTTGGGACGTGCGTATCATACAAAAAGCGATCCCGCCGCGAAGGCGGAACCGCTTTCCTGTATCACAAGGATCAGTTGCTACGTTCAAACGCCTTCGGAGCGATCATTTGCATCAGTCGTACCAGAATGACTGCCAGCCATACCAGAATGGATACCCCCAACAGGGGCAGACCTACCAGTACGACACAAAAAACGGACGCCAACAGCATGGCGCCCGACAGAACGGCAATATGCGTATTGAAAGAAGCGCAGAAAGAAGTCGCGCCCGCCCAAGAGGCCGCCGCAGGCGTATTACAAAACCGCTGCATACCGAACATCATCGTTTCCGCAACTCCTTTCGCAGGATTCTTTTCGGGGCGTTCCCCTCAAGTTGCTCATATTGTAACCGCCGCGCAAACGGTTGTCAATCCTATTTTTCTCTGTTTTTTGCACAACTATTTTCCCCTCCTTTCACTTTACTCCGTTAAAATTCACAATTTCGTCAAATATGTCCGCTGTGTATGGACATTTGTTTATGTACATACAGGTCGAAATTTCACTGTGTGAAACAAGAAATTATATTTGTTTCTTTACGTGAAACTTTTTTATTGACAAGCCGGAGGAGATCCTGGTATAGTACCCTTGAAAGGAGCTGACGACGTGAGCGCGTTTTCTCAACACATTGGCGGACGGGTCCGCTATTACCGGAAAGCCAGAGGCTGGACCGTGGAGCAGTTGGCGCAGGAGATCGGCAAAAGCAAGGCCACCGTGTCAAAATATGAGAGCGGCGCGGTCTATATGGACGTGGAGACACTCTACGGGATCTCCCGCGCGCTGAACGTACATATCAAGTATTTAACGGATCTGGAGCCGCCCCGGCAGATCGAGCCGGGTTCCGCCAGCTATTTTGACCGGCCCACCGCGTACATGTACTACTTTGACGGACGGGTGCGGCGGCTGGTGCGTTCCCTGCTGCGCTTTGCGCCTGCCACGGACGGCGGGATCGACGTGACGCTGTACGTAGGGTTGCTCCGTTTTGACGATCCCATGAGCTGTCAGCATCTGTTCACCGGTTCCCTGCTCCCCTATGACACCATTACGCACATGGTGATGACCAATGAGCTGAACCGGGCGGAGCGCATGTATATCTGTATGCTCAACCCCATGCAAAACCACATGCCTGCCGTGGGGATGCTCTCCGGCATCGGCAGTACGCCGTTTTTTGCGCCGATCGCCATCAAGGCGCTGATCTCAAAGGAGCCGTTGGAGGAAAGCCAGGCGCTGATGCAGGTGGTGCATCTCAAACACGAGGAATGGGAGCTCATGCGCCAGAACAACATGATGGTGATCAATCGTCCCTCCGCCCTGTCGCTTACCTGATAAGAAACGCCGAAGCATTTGCTCCGGCGTTTCTTATTCCATTTTAATGATCTCGTTTTTCAGCCGTCCAATGATCCGCTTCTCCAGTCGGGAAATGTAGGATTGGGAGATCCCCAGCCGATCCGCCACCTCTTTTTGCGTCAGCTCGCGGTGGCCGTGGAGTCCAAAACGAAGCGTTATGATCTCCTGCTCACGGTAGGAAAGCCGCGAAACCGCCCTGCGAAGTATCTGCCGGTCCTCATCCGCTTCGATGGGGCGCATCACCACGTCGCTGTCGGTACCCAGCACGTCGCTCAGCAGCAGTTCCTTCCCGTCCCAATCCGTGTTGAGCGGCTCATCAAAGCTTACCTCTGTGCCTTTTCCGCTGCTTTTGCGAAGATACATCAGGATCTCGTTTTCGATACAGCGCGAGGCATAGGTCGCCAGTTTGATGTTTTTGTCCGCTTTAAACGTGTTGACCGCTTTGATAAGCCCGATCGTGCCGATGGAGATCAGATCCTCGATGTTGATACCGGTATTTTCAAACCGCCGCGCCAGATACACCACCAGGCGCAGATTGTGTTCGATCAGCGTCTGACGCACGGAGAGATCGCCCGTTTCCAGCCGCGCGATCAAGGCCGCCTCATCCTCGCGGTTCAGCGGTGGCGGCAGCGTATCACTGCCGCCGATGTACATGATCTTATACGGTCTGCTCCACCGGCTGATCCAGCATCGGATCGCCCACAACAGTTTTTTCACGGTGCTTCCCCCTTTCTCCGCCCCACAGCGCGTGATAGGCGCCGCCATCGCTCAGCGGACCTTCCGACAGCGCCAGCAGTGTTTTACGGTATACGCGGCGTTCCACCGTGATCTCTTCACTGCGATACGCCAACAGCAATCCGGCGCTGACCCCTACACTGCGATAAGGAAGCAAACAGAAATCATTCCCCCGGCACAGCGCGTGCAACGCTGCCAGCTTTTCTTCCGCAGGCGCCCTGCCTTGTATAATTTGCCGTATCTCCTGCGGCCAAACCCCCAACAGCACCTCCTGCTCCAACACCAGCACCGGCGAACCGCTGACAGGATCGGTCAGTGTGTTCCCGGTATCCCAAAGTGTGGGGACCTGCACTTTTTGCCCCCCTATGCGTACGGTGACCTCCACGATCTCTCCCCCTTTATGCCGCAGTCCGCCGCGAAACAGCAGATGCAGCGCAACGTAAAATCCTGCCGCCGCGCCGATCAAAAGATGCCAACTGATCTGCGCGCGATAGACGCGCGTAAGAAACTGTCCCGGTGCGCCGGCGGCAAACCCCAGCGCCAGTACGAAGCCGCCCAGCGCGGCGGACAGTAACAGAAACAGTACCGCCAGACGGTACCAGCCCGGTCGGGGCGCGAAGGCAACGAGCGGTATGAGGCACCCCACCGCCAAGCGAAAGACAGGGTGCGACAGCCAACCCACACCCGGCACAAACACTGCCGCGGCGTATAGAGCGCCTAACAAAGCGCCTGATGCGATCCGCAAGCGCCGCAGTTGTGTACCGGCGATCCGCGCCGCGCAAAGGAGCAGAAGATCGTCTATAAGGAAATTCATCACCAGCACGCGATCCAGATAAACGGTGACCATCCTCCGCCTCCTTTCTGCCGACGGAACCATTATAGAGCGCCGAAGGCAAAAAAACGGTCAAAAAAAAGATGCGCCTGTACGATCACAGGCGCATCTTTTATCAAATTCCTCTCAAAGATTCAAATAAGGTATCACCAGAGCCGCCAGCATAACAAGTGCCAAAAACAGCGCCAGACCCATGGCAAAATATCGCGTCCAGTTTTTACGCTTCATGATGCGTTTCCTCCTCTACAATGATCCGCCGGATCGCCTGCTCCGCTTTTCGGCGCGGCAGCATGATCTCGTGGCCGCATTTCAAACAATGCAGTTTGATATCCATTCCTATCCGTAAAACCTCCCACAGCTTGCCGCCGCAGGGATGTGCTTTCTTCGTCTCTACCCGGTCGTGGAGGCGCAGTTCCATCACGGAGTGCCTCCCTTCACGCCGTCCCAATACCGTTTGGCGCTTTGCTCAAGTTTATTCTCGCCGTATTGATAATACTGCTTATCGCCCAGTTCCTCCGGCAGATACCGTTGCGCCACGTAATGATTGGGATAACTGTGTGGGTAACGATACTTGGGGGCAGGATCACTGCCGGCACTGTCGGCATGGACGTTTTTGAGATGGCGTGGGATCTCGCCTGATGCGCCGTGCTCCGCATCCGCCATGGCGGCGTCGATGGCTTGGATGGTGGAATTGGACTTGGGCGCCGTAGCAAGCGCCAGCGCCGCTTCCGCCAACGGGATACGCGCCTCCGGCAGGCCCAATTGCAACGCCGCGTCTACACAGGCTTTTGTGATCACAATGCCTTGGGGATAGGCAAGTCCCACGTCCTCCGCCGCGATCACCAGTAATCTGCGGCATGGCGACAACAGATCTCCTGCCGCCAGCAAGCGACCCAGATAATAGACCGCCGCGTCCGGATCGGAGCCGCGGATAGATTTTTGCAGTGCCGAGAGAAGATCGTAGTGATCATCTCCCTCCCGGTCATACCGCATAGCACTGCGCTGTGCGATCTGTAAAGTATCCTCCCTTGTCACGTATAATCCGCCGTCCACCGGGTGCGCGGCTTGATAGAGAAGCTCCACGGCGTTCACCGCTTTGCGAACGTCACCGCCGCAGGCGGCGGCGATCGTACCGGGGACGCTCTCCTCCCATGAAAACGGCAAGGGACTGCGCCGGCGAACGATGGAGAGCGCCCGTTCCACCGCAGGCAGCGTCTCATCCGCCGTCAGCGGTTTGAATTCAAACACCGTACTGCGGGAGAGCAGCGCGTTGTAAACGTAGAAATAGGGATTTTCCGTGGTGGAAGCGATCAGCGTGATCTTTCCGTTTTCCATGAACTCCAGCAGGCTCTGCTGCTGTTTTTTGTTGAAGTACTGGATCTCGTCCAGATACAGCAATACGCCGTTGGGCGCCAGCATGGTATCCACGTCGCTGATAACATCCTTCACGTCGCTCAACGAGGCGGTGGTGGCGTTGAGGTGATAGAGCGTTTTACTGGTGCGCTTGGCGATGATGTTGGCGACGGTGGTTTTTCCCGTGCCGGAAGGCCCGTAGAAAATCAAGTTGGCAGAGGTGCCGCTTTCGATCATGCGCCGGAGCATGGCGCCTTCACCCAAAAGATGCTTTTGTCCTGCCACCTCGTCCAGCGTCTGCGGACGGATCTCATCGGCTAACGGGCGCATTCTCTACGCCTCCTTCCACACTTTTCTGTCAGTATAGCACGGTTTGCATTTTTTCGCAACCACTGATATAATAGGCATGAGGTGATGCGTCATGAAGTCGAAAGAATCCGTGGAGACCATTATCGCGTTATTAAAAGAACAGTATCCCGACGCGGTCTGTTCGCTGGAATATGAGAAGGATTATGAACTGATGTTTTCCGTGCGTCTTTCCGCCCAGTGTACCGACGCGCGTGTCAATCTGGTGACTCCGGCGCTCTTTGCCCGATATCCCACGCTGGAGGATTTCGCCGCCGCTGACGTGGATGAGGTGGGGCAATACGTTCACTCCTGCGGATTCTGGCGCGCCAAGGCGAACGACATCGTCGCCAGCGCCCGCGCGCTTTTGGAGCGGTTTGGCGGGAAAGTACCGGACAATATGGATGATCTTCTTACCCTGCCGGGCGTAGGGCGGAAAACCGCCAACCTGCTGTTGGGCGATCTCTACGGCAGGGAGGGTTACGTCTGCGACACCCACTGCATACGCATCACAGGCCGCTTGGGGCTCACCGATGGGAGCCGCGATCCTGTAAAGGTAGAGCAACAGCTCCGCACCTGTATCCCGCCGGAGGAATCCAGTCATTTCTGCCATCGGATCGTGCTGTTTGGCAGAGAGATCTGCACGGCGCGCTCCCCCCGGTGCGATGCGTGTCCTCTGCGCGCACAGTGCGACTACGCCGCCACACTCTGATAAACGATGAACATTCTGGTGACTGCCGTTTCCGGCAGTCACTTTTTTTGCATGGCGGTCATATACTACCGTGAGACACAATGCATGGAGGGATATATCGCCATGGACCAGAAAAAAATCATCGAACGGCTGAAAAATGACCCGGAGCTGATGCAAAAGCTGGCGCAATCGCCTGACGCCCAGGCGTTGATGCGTCTTTTGCAAACCGACGGCGGCAAATCGCTGGAGCAAGCCGCCGCCGGGAATACGGCACAGCTTCTGTCCACCATGAAGCATATCATGTCCACGCCGGGCGGCGCGGCGCTCTTGCAACGAATCGGAAACAGTCTGCAGGAATAAGGAAAGGGGCGACGGCGTGTGGCAGGTTTAGAGGAGCAACTCAACGCCATTTTGTCAAATCCCGACAGCATGGCGCAGGTGATGGAGCTGGCGCAAAAGCTATCCGGCGGTGAAAAGGACGGCGCGTCCGACGCCGCATCCACCGCCGCCGCACCGGGTGGGATCGATCCGCAGATCCTCGGCAAACTCGCGCCGCTATTGCAGGCGTATCAAAGCGGCAACAGCCAGTCGATGCAGTTGCTGCTGGCGCTTCGTCCCTTCCTCAAGCCGGAAAAACAGGCAAAGGTGGAACGGGCCGTGCAGCTTTCCAGGATGATCCGCGTGGGCAAACAATTCCTGCTGGATCGGGGGAATTTGAATGTATAACCGTTACGTACGAAATACAAGCGGCGGTTATGACCGTCTACGGCAACCTGAACCGCCGCCTCCTCCGCCGTCACAGGAGCCGCCCCATTTCCCGCCTCCTCCGCCTCCGCCACTTCCGCCGCTTCCCCCTCCGACGCCCGGCAAGGGCCTATTCGAGGGATTGCTGGATCGGCTGAAGCTCGACAACGTTGACTCGGGCGACCTTCTTCTGCTGGCGATCCTCTTTCTTCTCTTCCGCCAGGATGCCGACGAGGAGGCTCTGATCGCGCTGGGACTGCTGTTGATCCTGTGACGGCACGGACAAGGACATGAAAAACGACCGCAAAAGCGGTCGTTTTCTCTATTGTATTGCACACGATTCCTTGTGTTTTGTACGACGAGCGCGGCACCGGGCAACGATCATATGGGGCGCGAAGAACAGGAACGCGCCGATCGTCAGCGACATTTCGTACATCTTCATCTGGACGCACCAGTCATACCGGTCGTAAATATCGCAGAATACGATCAACGACGAGCGGTTCGGACCCAGATAAAACATATTGACGTTGGCGCCGGGCAGAAGCGTGGGCAGGAGAACGTTCAAAAACAGCGCCACGTAGCAGCAGGCGATGAACAGAACCGCCGCCCTGCCGAAATCGCGCAGCGTGTGACCGCCGCGGCCGGAAAAAGCGATCAACATGCCGATAAATACCAGCAGCATGTGCCACAAAAGCGAATGATACGTCGGCAAAACGTATTCCAGCAGAATGCCCGAGGGATTGATGAACGCCGAAAGCCCGCTCATGAAGGTATAGGTCATCATGAAGGTGAGCATGGCTTTCCTTACCTTGCTCTCCTCTTTCAAAAAAGACGCAATGGGCGCCAGATAGATGGGCAAACTGCAAAGCTGAAACGGAAACAGATTCACTGTATTTGTCAAATTACAATCCAACAGCGCGAAGTGGAAAAAGGAGATCTTGACGACCTCCATGCCGCACAGCACGAAACCCGCGGTGCGAAGGATCAGATTAAAACGCCTTGTATCACTCTTTCGCCACAAAAATGCCAGCGCCGCGGAAGCGGTCAACCCCAGCGCAAAGAACACGACGTGCAGCGTTCCCCACGCCGGCGGCGTCTGTGGAAATTTACCGGCAAGTGATGTGAAAAGATGAACAAAAAAGCTTTCCATGATGCCTCCCGAAGCAAACCGTCTTCTCTATTTACCGCGGCACGAAACCAACTTTGCGCTGGACCTTACTGATGGTTTTATTGGCAAGATACCGAGCGCGTTCCGCGCCTGTTTGGTAGATACGCTCCAGATACGCCTTGTCGCCCATGATGCGCTCCGACTCCTCGCGGATCGGCCGCAGGAGCTCCACCACCGCCTCGCCGACCGCCGGCTTGAATACGCCATACCCCTGTCCGGCAAAGATCTGCTCCGCCTCCTCCACGGTCTTCCCCGTGGCGGCGCAGTAGATGGTTAATAGGTTGGATATGCCCGGCTTATGCTCTTTATCAAACTTGACGGCTGTCTCGCAATCCGTCACGGCGCGCTTGAATTTCTTCATGATCACTTCCGGTGGATCCATGAGATTGACACAGCCCTCCGGCAGGGACTTGCTCATCTTCGTGGTGGGATCGTCCAGCGACATCAGCCGCGCGCCCATCTTGGGAATGAACGCCTCCGGCAAGGTAAACGTGTCGCTATAAACGCTGTTGAATCGCTGGGCAATGTCACGGGTCAGCTCCACGTGCTGGCGCTGATCCTCACCCACCGGCACCAGATCCGCCTGATAGAGCAGAATATCCGCCGCCATCAGCACGGGATAGGTGAAAAGACCTGCCGTGATGTTATCGGCGTGCTGGGCGGATTTCGCCTTGAACTGGGTCATACGGCTCAGCTCGCCGAACTGCGTATAGCAGCCTAATATCCATGCCAGCTCCGCGTGCTGGGGCACGTGGCTTTGAATGAACATGATATTCTTTTCCGGGTCGAGACCGCACGCCAGATACTGTGCAAGCTGGGCGATGGAGCGCTTTCGCAAAAGTGCCGGCTCCTGCCGGACGGTGATGGCGTGTTCATCCACGATACAATAGAGACACTCATACTCGTCCTGCAGTGCCACCCAATTGCGGATCGCGCCCATATAGGAACCCAGCGTCAGTTCTCCGGAAGGCTGGATCCCGCTGAAAATCCGTTTCTTTTTCTCATCCATTGGTCGTTGCTCCTTTGGCTGATTCCACAAATTACCGCTCTATTCTACCACGGCTGACGCGGTATTGCAAGAAATGGTTGGGAAACGATTGACATTTTCTTCCACAAATTATATGATATAGTAGATTTTAAAGAATCTACACAGGAGGTCTCGCCATGGCGATCGACAGAAGCTATTTTAAGGAGATGGAGCGCAAGATCCCGCGCGGAACGGTCCGCACCCGGTTTGCGCCCTCCCCTACCGGTTATATGCACGTGGGAAATCTTCGTACCGCCCTGTATACGTGGCTGATTGCACGGGGCAGCAACGGCACCTTTATCTTGCGTATCGAGGATACCGATCAGGGTCGTTTGGTAGACGGCGCGGTGGACGTGATCTACCGCACCATGGCGGAATGCGGTCTCAGTCACGACGAAGGCCCCGACGTGGGCGGTCCCGTGGCGCCGTATATCCAGTCACAGCGCCGGGAAACGTACGGGCGCTATGCGGAGCTTTTAACGGAGCTGGGCGGCGCGTATTACTGCTTCTGCGAAAGGACGGAGTCCGAAGAAGAGAGCGGCGAATTTGACCGCGCGGCGGATCCGTGCCGCTGTCTTTCCTGCCGGGAGACGCAGGAGAAGCTGGCGCAGGGCATGCCCTACGTGATCCGACAGCGGATCCCGGACGGCGGCACCACCACTTTCCATGACGCGGTGTTCGGCGACATTACGGTGGAAAACAGCACGCTGGACGATCAGGTCCTTCTGAAGCGTGACGGTTTACCGACGTATAACTTTGCCAACGTGATCGACGATCACCTGATGGGCATTACCCACGTGGTGCGCGGCAGTGAATATCTCTCCTCCGCGCCGAAGTATAACCTTCTGTACCAGGCTTTCGGCTGGGACGTGCCGACTTACGTGCACTGTTCGCCGGTAATGCGTGACGCGCAAAACAAGATGTCCAAGCGCCACGGTGATCCCAGCTATGAGGATCTCAAGGCGCAGGGCTATTTGACCGAGGCGATCCTCAACTACGTGGCGCTTTTGGGATGGAGTCCCAAGGGTGAGATTGCCGAGCAGGAGATTTTTTCTCTCGCAGAGCTTGTAAAGGCGTTTGACTTGACAGGTATTTCCAAGTCACCTGCCATTTTCGATCGGGCAAAGCTGGATCATTTCAACGCAGTGTATCTGCGCCAGCTTACGCCGGAGAAGTTCCATGAGGCGGCGCTCCCCTATATCCGCCAAGCCGTGCGAAATCCGGCGCTGGATACCGCCGCGATCGCCGCGCTGCTGCAGGCACGGTGCGAACGTCTGACGGATATCCCCGAAAAATTGGATTTCTTCGACGAGCTGCCGGACTATGATCTTGAACTTTTCACCAACAAAAAGTCAAAGACCGACGCGCCCATCAGCCGCGATATGCTTGCATCGGTGATTCCGGTGCTCACCGCCCTGCCGGATTGGACGACGGAATCTATTCACGACGCGTTGATCGCTCTGGCGGAGCGTTTAGCGGTCAAAAACGCCACGCTGATGTGGCCGGTGCGGATCGCCGCAGCCGGCAAGCTGGTGACGCCCGGCGGCGCCGTGGAGATCTGCCAGATCTTAGGTCGGGACGAAACGCTGCGCCGCCTTTCACTGGGGCTCTCCCGGCTGGAGGCGTGATCGCTGACACTATTTTAACGCTTAGGCAGAAAGGAATCTTTCCTATGGAACGCTCACATTCCCGGATCCCCGAACTGTTCGGAAGCATGGTATTTAACGACGAGCAGATGCGCCGCCGTCTGGAACCGGCGGTCTATGACGCGTGGAAAAACAGCATTGATCACAATCTCCCCCTCGGCACGCAGGTGGCGGACGCCATTGCCGGCGCTATGAAGGATTGGGCGATCGAGCTGGGCGCCACCCATTTCACCCACTGGTTCCAGCCTATGACCGGGTTTACCGCCGAAAAGCACGACAGCTTTATCACCCCCGTGGAGGGTGGCAAAGTGCTCATGGAGCTCAGCGGCAAAGAACTCACCCGCGGCGAGGCGGACGCATCCAGCTTCCCCTCCGGCGGTCTGCGCGCCACCTTTGAAGCGCGCGGCTATACCGCGTGGGATCCTACCTCCTGTGCTTTTGTAAAAGATCAGACCCTCTATATCCCCACCATCTTCTGTTCCTACAGCGGTGAAACGCTGGATAAGAAAACACCGCTTCTTAGATCCATGCACGTTTTGGACACGCAATGCGTGCGTATTCTGCGGCTTTTCGGCAATACCGCCGTACAGCACGTTACGCCCCAAGTGGGTCCGGAGCAGGAATACTTCCTGATCGACAAGCAGGCGTATCTGCGCCGGGAAGATCTGAAGCTCTGCGGCAGAACGCTTTTCGGCTCCAAACCGCCCAAGGGACAGGAGCTGGACGACCATTACTACGGTTCGATCCGTCCCCGCGTGGCGGCGTTCATGCATGAACTGGACGAGGAGCTGTGGAAGCTGGGCGTTCCCGCCAAAACCGAGCATAACGAGGTGGCGCCGGCACAGCACGAGATCGCCCCGGTCTACTCCGACGCCAACTCCGCCACCGACCATAACCAGATCATCATGGAGCTTCTCAAAAGGATCGCCGACCGGCACGACCTGGTCTGCCTTCTGCATGAAAAACCCTTTGCCGGTGTGAACGGAAGCGGCAAGCACGACAACTGGTCTCTTGCCACCGACAACGGCGAGAACCTTCTCAAACCCGGACGCACTCCCAGCCAAAACGCGCAGTTCCTCCTGTTTCTGGCGGCGTTTATCAAGGGTGTGGACGAGTATCAGGAGATGCTGCGATGCTGTGTCAGCTATCCCGGCAACGATCACCGTTTAGGCGGCAACGAGGCGCCTCCGGCGGTGGTGTCAATCTTCCTGGGCGACGAGTTGACCGCCGTGATCGACGCGATCATCAGCGGCGAGGAATACGTGGACGTGACCAAGAAAAAACTGGAGATCGGCGTGGACGTTCTGCCGGAGATCCCTCAGGACACCACCGACCGCAACCGCACCTCCCCCATTGCCTTTACCGGCAACAAGTTTGAGTTCCGTATGCTGGGTTCCTCCCAGTCGGTGGCAAGCCCCAACACCGTTCTCAATACCATGATGGCGGAGGAGTTGCGGCAGTTTGCCGATCAACTGGAAGGCGCCGCCGATTTCCGCGCCGCTTTGCAATCGCTGATACGCGACACGTTCCGTCAGCACCAGCGGATTTTGTTCAACGGCAACGGATACAGCGCCTCGTGGGCAGAGGAGGCCGCACGGCGCGGCTTGAGCAATCTCAAGGATACGGTGGATTGCATGCCCGCCTATATCAAGGATAAGAACGTGGAGCTGTTCACCCGTCACGGCGTTTTCACCGAGAAGGAAATGCATGCCCGGTATGAGATCCATCTGGAAAACTACTGCAAGGTGACGAATATCGAAGCCAATACACTGCTGGATATGGTGCGGCGTTACGTGCTGCCCGCGGTGTTCCGCTACCAGCGCAAGCTGGCGGAGGGCGTATGCCGCCAGACACAGGCAGGGTTCACCGTTTCCCGTGCCAACTATGAAACGGCGGAGCGCGTTACACAGTTGGGTGACCGGCTCTACGACGACAGCCACGCGCTGGCGCAAAAGCTGGATCACGCGCCGGCGCTGGACGGCGGCATTGAATCCGCCCGGTATTTCCGCGATGAGATCGCCGCCCTCATTCACGCCATGGCGGAGAGCATCAATCAGCTGGAGACGCTGGTCGGCGCTGAATACTGGCCCTTCCCCACCTACGCTGATATTCTCTTCAGCGTTTGATCACAAATCATACCATCTAAGAAAGAGGTGCCGATCCTATGAGTAAGGTCACGATCCCCCAGGGGTATCAAACGCCGCTGTCCGTATATGAAATGCAGCGCGCCATCGAATTTATCAAGAGCAACTTCCAGATGAATCTTTGCAACGCACTGAATCTGCGGCGCGTTTCCGCCCCGCTGTTCGTTGAGGAACATTCGGGGCTGAATGATAATCTTAACGGTGTGGAGCGCCCCGTTTCTTTTGACATTCCCGACGTGGGCGCCAATGCACAGGTGGTACATTCTCTGGCAAAATGGAAACGTCTGGCGCTTAAGCGCTACGGTTTCAGCGCCGGCAAGGGTCTTGTGACGGATATGGACGCGATCCGCCGGGACGAAGAGGTGGACAATCTCCATTCCGTGTACGTGGATCAGTGGGATTGGGAAAAGGTTATCAGCCGCGAGGAACGCAACGAGGCGTATCTTCGTCAGGTGGTGCGCGCCATCGTGGGCGCCGTATGCGAAACAAACGATGCACTGCACACCGCCTTTCCCAGCCTTCACACCAGCGTGGAACGGGACGTTTATTTTGTCACCACCCAGGAGCTGGAGGACCGCTACGGCGATCTGACGCCCAAAGAACGGGAAGACGCCATTTGCCGGGAGCATCACACCGTGTTCCTCATGCAGATCGGCGGCGCGTTGCACGTCTCCGGTCAGCCGCACGACGGCCGTGCCCCCGATTATGACGATTGGGAACTCAACGGCGATATCCTCATTTGGAACGACGTGTTGGGTCGAGCCTTTGAGATCTCCTCCATGGGCATCCGGGTGGACGAAGCGTCCATGGTCCGTCAGCTGGCGATCCGCGGCTGTCCGGAACGGGCGGAGCTTCCCTTCCACAAAATGCTCTTAAGCGGTCAACTGCCGCTGACCATCGGCGGCGGAATCGGTCAGTCCCGGCTTTGTATGCTCCTGATCGGCACCTGCCACATCGGCGAGGTGCAAAGCAGTCTCTGGGATAAGAACACCCTTTCCGAATGTGAAAAAGCCGGCATCATGCTCCTTTAAGAAACAGCGCTTGCAGGGTGGGTAAATGATACTCGCCCTGCATTTTTGTCCCTTTCTGCAAGTATAGATTCATTATCATTCACATTATTCCAATTTAAGCCGCATATTCTCGGTTTCATCTGTTGGTTTTGCATGAAAATATTTTTTTACTTGCATTTTGTGATTTGACCATCTATACTGTTACCATACCCGGAAAAGGAGTGTTGCCCCATGAATACCGACAAGCTGGAGCTGAATCAATACGTACAGTCGCTTTGTGCGGAGCTGCAGGACGCATACCGTATTGACTCCCACTACTACGCAGGCGACGCGGTCAAGCGCGGCCTTCGCAACGCCGACGGGACGGGTGTGGTCGCCGGTGTGACCCAGATCGGCAGCGTACAGGGATACTATATGCGCGATATGGAAAAGGTGCCGATCCCCGGCGAGTTGTACTATCGGGGCATCAGCGCCACGGAGCTGGCGGAGAACCACAGCAAAAGCGGCACCTTCGGCTATGAAGAAGTTTCGTATCTGCTGCTGTTCGGGCATCTCCCCACCGCTGAGCAGTTGGCGCGGTTCAATAAGATCCTCACCGGCGCCCGTTCCCTGCCGGATAATTTCTTTGAAGATATGATCCTGAAGGCGCCTTCGCGCAACATCATGAATAAGCTGGAGCGCAGTGTGCTGGTGCTGTATTCCTACGATGAGCGGCCTGACGATACGTCGCTTGAAAACGTGATGCGTCAGTCCATTGAGCTGATCGGCTGTCTCCCCAGCATCGTGGCGGATGCGTATGCCGTGAAGCGCCACGCCTTTGACCACAAATCGCTCTATATCCATAACCCGGATGAAAAGCTCTCCGTGGCGGAAAACTTTTTGCGGATGGTGCGTCCCAACAAGAGCTATACCGATGAAGAGGCAAAGCTTCTGGATCTTCTGCTGATGCTGCACGCCGAACACGGCGGCGGCAACAACTCCACCTTCTCCTGCCGTTTGCTCACCTCCACCGGCACCGATACGTACAGCGCCATCGCGGCGGCGGTAGGCTCTTTGAAGGGTCCCCTCCACGGCGGCGCCAACGCGAAGGTAATGGAGATGCTGGCGTTTATCAAAGAGGAGATCCCGGAGCCGGACGACGGGAAGATGCGCGCCTATCTGTCCCGTCTGCTGGACGGCACCGCCGGAGACAGGAGCGGCAAGATCTACGGTATGGGTCACGCCGTTTACACCATCAGCGATCCGCGCGCCGCGGCGATCCGCAAATACGCCCGTTCGCTGGCGGCGGAAAAAGGCTATTTGCGCGAATTGGAGCTGTTGGAATCCGTGGAACGTGTCGGCGCGCCGCTGTTGATGGAGCGTCTGCACCGCACGCTGCCGATCTGCGCCAACGTGGACCTCTATTCCGGTCTGGTGTATAAAATGCTGGGCGTTCCCGAAGAGTTGTTTACGCCCCTGTTTGCCATTGCACGGATCTCCGGCTGGTGCGCTCACCGGCTGGAGGAACTGCTCACCGGCGGACGGATCATGCGACCCGCCTACCGCGCCGCCATGTCGTATCGAGACTACGTCCCCATGGAAGATCGCTGATCGCCACAGCAAGCAAGAGAGCCCTTTTACCGTTCGGTAAAAGGGCTCTTTCGTTTGCGCCGTGATTTACTCTCTGCTGACAGACTTTTTCTGCCAGGACCACCTGCCGCACTCGGGGCATTTCATATACCGTGTTCTGCCCATGTGCATCGCCATACTCACGCTGCGGTAGGTAGGAACGTACCGGTGTCCGCATTTGGCGCACACGTAATAACCGGCGACCTGCTCGATCCGCAAGGCGTATAGAGCGACCGCGATAAACTGGATCATACCCGCGGCAACCGGCACGAAGAACATCCATAGCGGCTGACCCATGGTCATAAATACCGTTCCCACAGCGATCATGGCAAACAGAAACAGGACCGATACAACGCCGCTTACCACTTCCAGCGACAGGAGCCGCCTGTCCGCCGTTTCTTTTGCCCTCACCATTTCCAGCAGATTTTCTTCCGTTCTATCCTTGTAGTTTTCCATTGAAACAGCCTCCCCACACAGTAAATCATTGACAGTGATCTTGAGCATACCGCACAGCTCCAGCATCACGGACGAGTCCGGCATAGATCTGCCGGTCTCCCATTTTGACACGGCGCGGTCGGTAATACCCAGCCGCTCGGCAAGCTGCATCTGCGTCATGCCTTGCGCCTTTCGTCTTTCCGCTATGAATCTTCCGATCTTGCTTTGATCCATGTTCTGCCGCCTCCTTTCACTGTCATCATAGCCGTTCCTACGCCAAAAGAACACGAACCGTTGGTTGAGTGGGGATCATTCAACGGCAGGTAGAGTGTTACAGCAGGGCGTAAAGCGTGATACACGCCGCCCCTGCCGCCGCCAGAACGAATCCCGACGCAAAGCACCGCGCCGCATTGCGGCGCAGTCTTCTGTACGTCTCCGCCGCCCCGTCATACAGGTTCTTATTTGCAGAGTGATAAATCGCCGCGAGGATAAAACACACGGCGCAGGCAACGGTCAGTAAAATCCCAGCGACCAGCAGCAGCATTTTCATCGTTCCTCCCGTATCCGTTCCGTCAGGCAAATATCTGCCCCGGCAGTTTCAGCTTCTCCTTGGGCGGAAAACTCTTATCGAACGCCTCCACGTCACGGTCGTCTACGTAGTATCCCGGAGGCGTCTGGTAAACGCCGGTGATACCGTCCAGATAGTCGGGCGTTAATTCCTTACAGAGGAAAAACGAATCGTCCGCGCCGTCCGGCAGGTCGTGATAGCGAATGCCGAATTTGCGCGCGTAATCAAAGCCGCTTTTCCCGTAAAAGTCGATGTTACCCTCGAACAAAACCGCGCCGAACCCCATTCGTTTCGCTTTGTGCAGCGAATCGTCCAGCAGTTTTTTCCCGTACCCTTTGCGCCTCAACGCCGGTGTGATGCAGATCGGTCCCATCGTAAGGACCGGGATCTCCCTGCCGTCGTCAGAAAGGATGACGGTTTTCATAAACATATTCTGCCCGATCAGCTTGCCGCCTTGCTCCATCACCAGATCCAGTTCTTTGACAAACGCCGGATCGTCGCGCAGCACGTGGATCACGTAATGCTCACTGCATCCCGGGCGGTACACGTTCCAGAAGGATTCCCGTATCAGGTTTTCCACTTCCCCGTGTTCTTCCGTCCGCTCCAGACGGATGGTATAGTCGCCGCCGGTCCGTATCGCTCCGGCATAGAGAGAAAGAAGGGTCACGCTGATCAGTATGCCGCCTATAATGTCCGTAAACCAGTGTACGCCCGAGACAAGCCGCCCTGCCACCGTAGCGATAACGAGGATCGCGCAAAGCCAGCGCAAAGCGGCGCGAAACGTTTTATGTCTCACGTATTTCCCGGTCAGCAAAGCGGCACTCCCCATAATAACGCATACCATCATCGTATGGGAGGACGGAAACGACGCCTCCGGATGCGCCGCGCCGGGCATGATCACGGGTCTGAAATTCACGATCACGCGCTCAAAGAAGACGTACAGCGCGATCACCGCCAGATACAATCCGCCGAGAAACAAAATCTCCCTGTCGACTTTACAGATCGCTTTCCGCCGGAGCAACTGCACCGATCCGCCCACTGCGAATCCGGCCGCTGTCAAGATCGCGGCGACGCCGAGCCAGTCCGTTATGTAATACCAGATCAAGAGCTCGCCAATCAGGTCAAAAACGCGCCCGTTGAGTCGTGATAAACCGATATGCGTCCCTTCCGCCCCTATCGGCGCAACATCGAAAAAACGGAGTAAAACGATCAGCAATATAAAACATACGCCGCTGATCGCCGCCAGTGAAAAGAAATGCTTGCATTTCATGGGTATATCCTCCCGATATGATTTGCCGTCAGGCAGATCTATTCTGCTCCGCGGCAACGAAAATTCCAAGAAACGCTTCTTCACATCGCTGATACGATTCGTATCATTTCCGCATCAGCAGTAAAAACCCTTTACTCACAAGCAGACAAAGATAAAAGATTCCGGCATACGGCTGTCTTGCCAGCACAAAAACCGCCGTCCCGATGATGGACAGCGCCACGCCGGTGACGATCCGGTGTCTGTTCCAATCGGGACGGTCGAAACGGCTGATGATCAGCGTGCAGACGCCGTTTGCCCCACTGAGAGCCGTAACAACAAGAAACACGGTTTTGATCCACCGCTCCGCCTGCGTAAGGGACAGCAAGGAAACAGCGTTCACGCCGTCCGTTCCGCCGTTCCCGAACACAGGAAGCAGAAACAGCAGTATGGCAAACGTATCCAGCACGCCGCACAGCAGCGCCGCGTATTTCTCGCGCCGACCGCGGATATCCTGCTCGGCAAGGGCGACGATCTCATCTCCCCCGATGAGGTCGTCCACCGTCACATGGAAAAAAGCGGCGATCGTCTTGAGAGAGTCAATCTCCGGATACCCTCTCCCCGATTCCCATTTTGAAATAGCGGCGCGGGAAACAAACAACTTTTCCGCCAGCGCTTCCTGCGTCAGCTGTTCGCGCGTCCGTAATGTTTGCAGTTTTTTGCCAAACTCCATCGCCATACACCTCACTAAACCGTCTGCTCCGGCAAACGGAACGCTATTAAAGCGCCGTTACGATCCATGCATCAAGATACGCCATCTGCTCCTTTGTGTGAAACCAGTGTTCTCCGTTTTTCATCACAGTGAGATCCGCGCCGATTCGGGCGGAAAATGCGCGCATGGAATCAAGGCTTGTCACGCAGTCGTTTTCAGCGGAAAGGATGCTGGTGGGAATCCTCCAATCGATCGGATTGTCTTTTACGTATTGCAAATATTCCCACGAAAGCGTCTCCCCTGTATCTGTTATGACTTCTCCCTTTTCCCGCAGTTCATCCTCCGTGATATGCGACTGCGCCATCATATTGCCGATCAACGCCTCCATATCGACAACGGGCGATATGAACAGTGCTTTTTTGATCGGCCGATCCCCCAGCGCGCACATGGAAAAATACGCGCCGATGCTGTTGGCGATCAGGATCACGTCACCATTTTGCGCGTATAGACGATCAAAATAGACGGAGAATTCCTTTTTCGCCTCCCAAGGCGTGGCGGCTTTGTAGTCAAAGCCTACCACACTGCATCCCGGAAACAGCGGCTTATAATGCTCCGCCTCCTGCGCGGCGCCGCCTTTTCCATGGATATAGACTACTGTACGATGCATCATGTCCCTCTCCGCAAATACTGTATTGTCAGCTTAATTGGGAATATTATAGCACAAAACCCGTGGTTTTTAAAGTGTTATAGGGCAAACAGCGTCAATTTGGATTTTTCCTGCCCGACAAGGTTAACAAAGCAAAAAACTCCGCTGCAATCGCCGCGGAGTTTTTGAGTCGGTGGGAGAATCCTTTTGAGCAAAGATTGCTATTATGACAAAATGGGGATTATCGTTAATTTTCGTAACGTCCGTCCTTTACGTATTATACTTACTTAAGTCCTGGCATTTGGGAAAAGCCTTTTTTAATTTCTCAACGATTTCTATTTCTGTGCTAAGTAGAAGGACGCAAGTACTGTCCCACGGTACAATTTCCATCGATGCAAGAGGGTGCTGAATGGAGGGCGGATTTTTCCAGAAACCTTCTCCATCTGCTTCCGGGAACGGGTATTTCAGTATCTCATCCAGCGGAATGCTTTTTTCAAATCCGGAGAGGATGCCCCTAATCCATTGAGAATCGTCTTCCGTTATAATACTTGTAAGATCTTCGCCAGACAGAAAGTAATAATCCGGAGCAGGAACCGCAACCGGTTTTCCGTTTTTGTATTGCCAATGCACATTCGTATTGAGCGCATCTAATTTGTCGCTATGCGCAACGATTTCGCTGTCTGTAATCAGCCAATTATAATCTGACTGTTTGTTTTCTATGGCGTCGAAAACAGCTTTGAGATAGGTATAATAGCGGCAGCTATCTTTGTCGATCACACCGTAAACCATATGAATTCCTCCACGAGTAATCTTCCTTTAATAGTATAACAAAAAAATAAAAGGATTGCTATCTTGTTAAAATAGCAATCCTTTTCTGTGAAAGAGCGCGCAAAAGTACACCAAACCATAGAAAGAACGCCTAAAAGTACACCAAAGCATCAAATCGTTAAGCTTTGAATAAGGGATCCCAACAACGTCTGATCGGCATCAAATTCAAACGTTAATGAATGCGTTGCAAAAGATGCTCCAAGTCGGCCTGCAACATGAAGTTTCCCGTTTTTCATCTCAAAATCAACATATCCGTCGGTATCTGCACCATTATCATCCAATCTGAACGAGCCATTCAGCTCACGATAGGTATTCTTCATTGCGTCGAGAGTGTCATAGAAGAAATGATCAAAAAGAGTGAATACATCGCAGCCTTTGTATCCCTCGTTCTCATAAGCAATGCCAAATGTGATACACGGCTTGCCGCTTATGTATTTGTACTGGCTGTCGGCTGAAACAGCAAACAGGCAAAACTTTTCTGTTCCGTTCTCCCACAACGAGACAACGTCATATTTTATCGTCAACTGAATCACCTCTTTTATATTATTTTAGCGTTTTCTTCTCAGTAATTCAACAAAAAACCTCTTCTGTCCCGGTAAACAAAAGAGGTTTTTTTAATGGCTAAAGATTGCTATTTCAACAAAATGGGGGTAATCGTTAAAATTCGTAACGTGCTAAAAAACAACAGGAGTCACAGTTTACGACTCAAAAAACGATAATGTCTTGACCATCCTTGTTTACAACTATTTTCGTTTGCCCATTTAGTTCACGTTCTTCAAATAACTCTTTATAAGCAACCCATCTCTTTTCTTCAACAGAATAGGCGTATAGATAATCTTTTTCTTCTCCCGGAATGTGTTCATCATAGCAAATGCATCCATTGCTATAAAAGCAGGAGTTAAACATATACCCATTATCAAAAGAAAAGTCCATTTCCATGATTTCGCATTGCTGCTCCAAATCATAAACGCAATTCTTCCCGGACTCCCATCCGCCTTTATGGCAAAGGAAAAATCTATCAGTATTATCAATATCGTATATTTCATCGTATTGGCAGGGAAGGACTTCTTTTCCTGTCCTGTCGATGATCCCCCAATGCTCATCATCGGTCCAGTATCTGGACTGTTCATCAACACGCCACGTGCCCTTAGCTACAATTGCTCTTCCATTGAAAAAGGACATGGCAAAAATATACTGTGGAGGGATTACTTCGTTTCCTTCTAAATCAATCCATCCCCACATTCCCGCAGTATCACCGAAATCATAATGATACTTTAGATCCATTTCTCCCATGAGACTGACCATGATGAGCCCGTCCTGATGACCTCCACACGGATGATACAAGATAATTGGCGTATCCTTATACTTTTCTGGAAGTCTGAGTGCTTCCATTTTCTCAATATCTATGTAGTAGAGGTGCCCATCGTCATTCACCGAACCACACCCAATAGTGGGAGTCTCACCAAAACCACCATCTCGGATAAAAATCTCATCGGCTTCTGAGAGCTTGATTTTCTCTAACATTATACTCATCTCCGAACTTCTAATCAGAATTGCAGCTACATTTTTTGTGTTTCTACAGTAAGAACAAAACAAAAGGTGTCCTGAAAAACGGACTCTATCGCAGGCTATCCTAGTATTAAAAAAGGATTGCTATCTTTGTTAAAATAGC
>DBWU01000070.1:0-8627 GCA_002309395.1 Oscillospiraceae bacterium UBA1230 | reverse complement strand
AGTCCGCTGTGCTACCTTTACACAATCCCGCTATGTTCTGACGAACAAAAACTATTATAACGGTTTTAGCCTATTTGTCAAGATATATTTTCACGCTTTTACGGAAAAAACCGCGCCGCCCGTCCCGATGGGACAGGCGGCTTAACAAAAGCGTTACCGGTTTGCGAAAATCTTTCTGGCAGGAACGATCAGTACCGCGCAGACCGCTATCGCCAGAACGGTATTCGGGACCATGTACGAACCGTTATAGAGCAGCGAATACAGCGGCGGCGTCAGGTGGCTCACACCCATAAACTCCTCTGGCATATACTCTGCGTACACCGTCACACCGCTGATAAAATGGATCACAAATCGCCCGACGCAGCCGATCAGCGCCGCCAGCGGCAGCAACTCATAGCGGCGGCACAGCAGTCCCGACAGACCCACGGCGGCATAGGCTACGGAATAATCGAAGAGGATCGAGACCCAGTTGACCGCAAAGCCGCTTCCCAAAAAGTATTTCAGCGTACCGAACGCGAATCCGGCCAGTACGCCCCAGCCGCAGCCCCAGCGCACGGCAAACAGTATCAGCGGGATCATCACCAGATCAATGGAACCGCCAAAACCGCCGAAGCTCAATCCGATCGGGATCTTGAGATAGCTCAGTGCCAGTGACATGGCAATACATACGCCGCCCTCCGCCAGCATTAAAGTAGTCCTGTTTTTCATTTTTGTACCGTCCTTTCCGTAAAAAAATGCACGAGGGGCATTCCGGCGCCCTCGTACATGAAAACAGTCTTGCCTATTCTCATCCCTACGCCGGCATTACCCGGATCAGGTTCGAGGGTCACAGCGGCGATACGCTGTATCTCAGCCGGCTTACGCCAGCACCCCTTATTGATTACAGACACAGTATACACCTCTTTGCCGCGTCTGTCAAGCGCCGAAACGTTCAAATCCAGCCGGCAAACAGGCGAAGGATCGGGCCGATACTGCGCCGAAAGACGGAACGGCGTTTCCACTGCTCCATCGTCACAGGCGTGCTTTGGGCGGCGATCTCGTCCATATCCTCCAGAATATCCTCAATTGCCGGCACGTCATAGAGTACCGTGCCGCACTCAAAGTGAAGCTGGAAACTGCGGTAATCCATGTTGACCGAGCCTACGAAAGCGGCGCGGCGGTCGGACAGCACCATCTTACTGTGGAGAAAGCCCGGTGTGTAGCTGAAGATCTTTACACCGTGACGCAGCAGTTCACCGAAATAACTCTCCGCCACCAGATAGGCGATCTTCTTATCCGGGATACCCGGCATCAACAGCTTCACGTCTACCCCGCTGTCACCTGCCAGACACAGCGCCTTGGTCATGGCCTCGTCGATCGCCAGATAAGGTGTCGCCGCGTAGACCGTGCTTTGGGCGCCGCCGATCAGCTGCAGGAAAACGTCCTCCGCCGTAGCGGTGGGATTATTGTCCGGCCCGTCGGATATGGTCTGGCAATAACCCGCCCCTTCCGCGCGGCAGAGCGGGCGGTAATAGTCTGCCTCCTGCTCCATGCTTCCGCCGGTGTTCTCCCACATGTGGATCCACTCTCTCGTCAATCCCCACGTGCCCTCGCCCTCCAGGCGTATACCGCAGTCCTTCCAATAGCCGAAGCGGCTGCTGCGATTGGCGTATTCATCGGCGAGATTCACGCCGCCGGTATAGGCAACGTCCCCGTCCAGCGAAACGATCTTGCGGTGGTCGCGGTAATTGAAATACAGGCGATTGACGTATCGGTGCACCGGGTTAAAGATCCGAACCTCGATCCCCGCGCGGCGCAAATCCGCCAGCTCCGAGGGATTCAAACGGTGCATACAGCCGAAGTCGTCCAGCATCAGCTTGATCTCCACGCCGTTTGATGCGCGCTCCAGCAAGGTATTCTTCACACGCGACCAGATCTCGCCTTCCGCCGCGATAAAGAATTCCATCAGAATAAACCGCTCGGCACGCGAGGCGCGATCGAGAATATCCTCCAGCATCGCCTCGCCGGTGGGGAAATACGTGACCGCCGTGTTCTGGCAGAGCGGAAACCCCTGCCGGTGCAAATAAGACGCCAGCCGCCCCCATGCGCCGCCCTTGAGCCGCAGTTTCTCCACGTTCAAGCGGCTGACCTCCCGGCGGCTATCCGATTCCCTTACACGGGGAACGCCCTTGAGATTCAACCGTTTATTCTGCCGGTCACCGCTCCAGAGCCAATAGAGGATCAATCCCGCCACCGGTACGAACAGCACCAGCAGGATCCAGCTCATCTTATAGACAGAACTGCCGGGGCGGTTGTAGATCCTGACCGCCATCACCAGACCCACCACTTCTAAAACCGAGTAGACGATGGCGGCGCGATAGCGCAGGAAATACGCGGCCACAACGATCAGCGCCACTTGCATCAAAAGCAGCAGCGCCACCACGCCCAAACGCAGTAATGCCGCCGCCCGTTGCTCGGTATGCACTTGTCCGCCGCTTTTCCTCAAGACCGCGCCCTCCCGACGGTAACGGGGAAACGGTCTGCACCGCGCAGACCGCCCCGAAGAATCGTATCAATCTCTTGCGTGCAGAAGATCATGCCGGATCTGCCAGAGCCGATCGGACAGATCCACGTAGTAACTGTGGGGGTTATCAAACCGCTTGACCTCGTCCCACAGCGTATCCACCTGTTCCAAACAATAGCGCCGGATCTCCTGCAAGGACGGCGACTGGTAGACGCACTTACCCCCGATGAACACCGGCACCAGCAACTCTCTTGCGTGGAAATCATATACCGTTTTCCGCTTCCACGTGGCGTTGGGATCAAAGATCTCCAGATCGCCGCTGTCGTCCACCGTTTCATCGTGAAGCGTGATGTAGTCGGCGATCGCCTTGCCGGTATCGTTGCCGTAAAAACGGTAGACCTTCTTAAAGTGGGGAACGGTGATCTTTTCCACGTTTTCGCTGACTTTGATCTTGGGGATCACCGTGCCGTTTTCATCCTCCACCGCCACCAGCTTATATACGCCGCCGAACACCGACTCGGACCGCGCCGTGATGAGCCGCTCGCCGACGCCGAACATGTCGATACAGGCGTCCTGCATCAAAAGATCGCGGATCAAATACTCATCCAGCGAATTGGATGCGGATATCTTACAGCTCTCCCAGCCGGCTTCGTCCAGCATTTTGCGCGCCTCATGGCTCAAATATGCAATATCGCCCGAATCCAGCCGGATGCCGCACTGTTTGATGCCCAGCGGACGCAACACCTCGTTGAACGCACGAATGGCGTTGGGAACGCCGGATTTAAGCGTATTATAGGTATCCACCAGCAGTGTGGCGTTAGTGGGATACGTCTGGCAATAAGTTTTAAATGCCTCATACTCTGTATCGAACATCTGCACCCATGCGTGCGCCATGGTGCCGCCGGCAGGAACGCCGTACAGCTCGTCAGAAATGGTGCAGGCCGTGCCGTTACAGCCGCCGATATACGCCGCACGGGCGCCGACGATTGCCGCGTCAGCTCCCTGTGCGCGGCGCGAGCCGAACTCCAGCACCGTGCGACCCTTGGCGGCGCGGACGATACGGTTTGCCTTCGTGGCGATCAGGCTCTGATGATTCACCGTGAGGAGCGTAAACGTTTCGATCAACTGCGCCTCGATCGCCGGCGCACGGACGATCACCAGCGGCTCACGGGGAAATACCGGCGTACCTTCCGGCACGGCATATATGTCGCCGGTAAAGCGGAAGTTCGCCAAATAGTCTAAAAACTCCTCGCAAAACAGGTTTCTGCCCCGCAGATACCCAATATCCTCCTGAGAAAAGTGCAGGTTTTTAATGTAGTCGATAAGCTGCTCCAGACCTGCCGCAATGGCAAATCCGCCGCCGTCCGGCACGCGGCGGAAAAACACGTCAAAATAGGTAATGCGATCTTTATATCCGTTGCAGAAATAGCCGTTGCCCATGGTCAGCTCATAAAAGTCGCATAGCATCGTCATATTCAGCTTTTCTTCCGTATTCATACGCTTCCCTCACCGTTATCTTTTTTCAAGCGCCTCCGGCGCACGGTTTCATTATACCCCATTTTCTTCCATGGCGCAACCGCTTTTATCGGAACGGGGCGGCAAAAAAAGCGGGCCTGCGGCAAAACGCCCGTTGCACGCACAGGCATTTTGCGGCAGACCCGCCGACATACGATTTACGCGTTCCCTTCGGATTCGTTGGCAAGATCGCTCAAGTCGAACTCCAGTCTGGCGCCGCAGTTGGGGCAGATCACCTCGCCGGCTTCCAGCGTATCCTCGTCGAACACCACTTCTTCTTCGCACTCCGGGCAGGTGGTGATGAAGCACTCGTCATCCTCGTCATCTTCATCCTCATCGTCATCCATCTCATAGAGTGCCTCTTCCACGTCGCTCAGATCGTCGCTCACAGCGTCCAGCCCGTCTTCCAGATCCAACATTTCCTCTTCCAGATCCGCGAACTTCTCCGCCGCGTCGCCCAGCACGTCGATAATGGCGGCGATCAGCTTGCCTTCCTTGGAACTCTCGTCCAGTGACAGACCCTCTGCCAAACCCTTCAGGTAGGCGACTTTTTCGGAAAACTCCATAACTGCTCCTTTCCTGCTACGCAAATAGGATTTACTTCGCTCTGCCCAGATATTCGCCGGTGCGCGTATCAATGGTGATCTTATCACCGATGTTAATGAACAAAGGCACCTTTACTTCCGCGCCGGTCTCCAGCGTGGCGGGTTTGAGCGTGTTGGTGGCGGTGTTGCCGGCAAGACCCGGCTCCGTCTCCGTTACTTCCAGATCCATAAAGTTGGGGCACTCCAGGCCGAAGACGTTGCCCTTATAGCTGAGCACCTTGCACACGGTGTTCTCGGTGATAAACTTGAATGCGTCACCCAGCAGGTCACGGCCCAGGGGCACCATATCGTAGGTCTCCTGATCCATGAAATAATACAGGTCACCGTCGTTATAGCTGTACGCCATATCCTTGCGCTCCACAAACGCCTCTTCGAACTTGGCGGTGGGGTTGAAGGAAGTCTCCGTCACAGCGCCGGTGACGATGTTCTTCATCTTCGTACGCACGAACGCCGCGCCCTTGCCGGGCTTAACGTGCTGAAATTCCACGACCTGCATGATCTTGCCTTCATACTCGAAGGTCTTGCCGTTTCTGAAATCGCCAGCGGTAATGGTTGCCATATTCTTTTCCTCCTGCAATATCAGGAAATATCTCTATCTCCCGGAATGTATAAAAATACCTCGTATATTTTACATGATTTGCCGCGGTTTGGCAAGTAGTTTGCACAAAAATTTCCGCAGGAATCTCTTTTACAGGCAAATGAGCGATTTATCCGCCTCCATAAGATTCACACAGCCGCCTTCTTTAAGAACGATCACGTCCTCGATCCGCACGCCGAATCGGCCGGGCAGATAGATACCGGGTTCCGCCGAAACCACTACACCGTGCGGCATGGGCTGATCGTTAGACGGTGTGGCGTTGGGCGATTCATGGATCTCGATTCCCACGCTGTGGCCGAAGCTGTGTCCGAAATACGCGCCGTACCCCGCCTCATCGATCACGCGGCGCGCCGCACCGTCCAGCTCTTTGCCGGTGATACCGGCACGGGCGGCGGCAATACCGGCAAGCTGCGCCTGCAATACGATTTCATACACGCGGCGCTGTTCTTCGCTGATCTCCCCGATCGCCACCGTGCGGGTCATATCGGAACAGTAACCCCGATAGACGCAACCGAAATCCATCGTAATAAAATCACCGGAACAGATCTTCCGGTCCGTGGGAACGGCATGGGGCATGGAACCGTTGGGACCGCTGGCGATGATCGGGTCAAAGGACAGTTTATCGGCGCCGTGGTACAGCATCAAATACTGCAGTCTCGCGGCGACCTCTTTCTCCGTCATACCCACGTGGATCTCACTGAGGAGATCCTGCAGAGCTTTCTCCGCGATCCGCTGCGCCGCCGTCAGGCGACGGATCTCCTCCTCGTCCTTGGAGGCGCGAAGCCGGTGGAGGATCTCCGCCGCGCCGGTAAGCTCACAGTGAAGCGATTCCCGGTATGCGTTATATTCCGCCACACTCATAGCGTCCTCTTCAAAGCCAACCCGCCGGGCGCCGGTCTTTGCCAGCGCGTCGTTGATAAGGGCAACGAAATTCCGCCCCCGATCCACCATAGCGACCTCAGCGCCCTCCACAGCGCGTTCCGCCGCCTCGATATACCGGGAGTCGGTGAAAAAGAAGCAGTCCGTCCGGGTGACCAACACCACGGACTCGGCGTGGAAATCACCGGCGTAAAACGTGTTTGCCTCGCTCGTCAGCAGCATTGCGTCCAGCGTCTGCGGCAACGCCTGCTGTATGGCTTTAAAATGGTTATTCATTCTGCGTTCCTCCTGCAAATCATCTTGAATGGCGCCTGCATGGCGTGCAAAACTTTTTGCCAAACGGTCACGGCGCCGCCGGACGGCTCCACCATCAGGGAAAGCGCCCCGAAACAATTTGCGCCCAGCACGTCTGTCAACAGTTTGTCGCCCAGTACGGCGCACTCATCGGCGCTGACGCCGGCGCATTCCGCGGCACGGCGAAACCCGCACGGCAACGGTTTTTTCGCGTGCCCCACGTATCCGATCCCCAGATCGCCGCAAAACCGCTCCACACGGCGCGGACTGCGGTTATTGGACAGGATCGTCACAGATACGCCGCTCTCGCCCATGGACGCGATCCAGCGGCGCAGTGTGTCGTCCGGGCAAGGAACAGAGCGGGGCGCCAGCGTATAGTCCAGGTCGCACAGCAAAAGCCGTATGCACCGCTCCGTGAGCCAGTCGGCCGTCAGATCCGTATAGACGGAAAACAGCGCGTCCGGCACCAGAGAAATACGCATATACGACCCACCGCCTCTCATACGATACGTTGAAGGTAGTTTACCACGATTTTCCGCGGAAAACAAGGGGGAGGCACGGATGAATCTCTATTTGGCGGCGCAGGAGGATCCACGCGGTCCGGCGGTACGGGGCGTGCGCTTGGCGCTGGTCTGCACCCGTGTGCCGGACGGCGCGCTCCGGGCAGCAAAGCCGGGCGACGCGCTGCTTTTTTGCCCGGATGAACACCCTGTCGGCGCAGATGATCCCGTCGCGCCGCGCTTGATACGCTGTTGTAGACAAGGCGGTTTTTCCGGCCTCGTCGCTGATCTGGAGCCGCCTCTGACGCCGGATAAAACGCGCCTTGCCGCCGCGCTGGACGGCGCCTGCGCCGCAGCGCATCTGCCGCTTTGGGTCACCGAGGAATACGCACCGTATGTACGCTACGCCCGTATCCTGATCTGCACGGCGCTCTCCGGCGGCACTTTAAGTCGTCGTTTGGGGGAGTGCGCAGATCAATACGGTCTGCAGCGCCTGGCACTGGATTGTCAGCGTCTGGCGGTGGATCTGCCGATCCCGTCGCCTAACGGCGAAGGGACGGCGCTGACACTTGCCGCGCTGACACAGTCACGGCAGGGGCGCAGCTGCTTCTACTCCGACGCTCTCGGCGCCAACTACTTTACCTACCGCACCGGAAGAAATCACCGTTTCGTGCTTTATGACAATGCCGAAACGCTGCGTCGCAAAGTGGCTCTCGGCGAGCAAATGGGGATCCGCGACGCGTTTTTCATGATGCCGGAGGTAGCGGATCTCATAGAAGAACTCTTCTAAGCAAAAAAATGAGAGCCAAATCATGGCTCTCATTTTTCATCAATAGAAACGCTTGTTCCGATTCTTACGGGCAGCTTCGGACTTCTTGCGGCGCTTCACGCTGGGGCTTTCATAGCACTCGCGCTTACGAACCTCCGCCAGAACGCCTGCCTTGGCACAGCTCCTTTTGAAACGCTTCAGGGCGCTGTCCAGGCTCTCGCCTTCCTTCACATGTACTTCGGACATCTATTTTCCCTCCCTCCGATGTGTCCGGCTCGATCCAGGACACTCTTTAAGAGTCATGGAACATGACTATGCCCTAACATTATATCGACGCAATGACTGCTTGTCAAGCCGCATTTTTAATTTTTCTGCATTTTTACTGTTTCGGGCGCACGATGAGGTTGATCAGCTTATTTTTCACCAGGATCGTTTTTACGATCTCCATCCCCTCGGCGGCTTTTTTCACCTTTTCCTGACTAAGCGCCGCCGCGGTCACCGCCGCCTCGTCGCTATCCAGCGGCATCTTCACCGTGCCGCGCAGTTTGCCGTTGACCTGCACCGCCATCTCCACCTCGGCGTCCACCGTCTTGGCGTCGTCATACCGGGGCCAGGACATCTGCATCGCCATCTTGCCGTACCGGGCGGCAAAGCCCATGTTCTCCCACATCTCCTCCGCCATGTGCGGCACGAAGGGCGAGAGCATCAGGATCAGGATCTCCAGATCTCCGCGGCTCAAGCCGTTGGCATAAAAGCCGTTTACCAGCGCCATCAGCGCGGCGATGGCGGTATTGAGTTTCAGCTCGTCAATATCCGAGGTGACCTTTTTGATGGTCTTATGGATCAGGGATTCGTTCTTCCGGCTCACCTCCGGCGCGTCCGACGCCATCTCCTGCAGGTTGAAGCACCGGTCGAGGAACCGTTTGGAACCCTTGACCGCCTCGTCAGACCAGGTGGCGGTCTT
>DBWU01000024.1 GCA_002309395.1 Oscillospiraceae bacterium UBA1230 | reverse complement strand
TGGAGATAGCCGCCGTTGACGCAGGCCGCCTGAGCGCTCACCAGCGCCAGCGGCGTCACGCTGAAGTTCTGTCCGAAGGCGTAGCACGCCAGATCCAGCTCGGTAAAATCCTCCTCCGCCTTGAACAGGCTGGAGGCCTCGCCGCCCAAATCGATGCCGGTGGACGACATCAGTCCGAACGAACGCATATACTCATAGAACTTCGTCTGCCCCAGCCGCAGTCCGTAGGTGATGAAGGCAGGGTTGCAGGAGTGCGCCGCCGTCTCCTTAAGCGTCTGGAACCCGTGAGTGGCGGTGCAGTGGATGGTAGCGTCGGTCACGTGGATAGACCCCTGACAGGTGTAGGTGGTGTCCATGTCGATAACGCCTTCCTCCAGCGCCGATGAAAGCGTCAGGATCTTGAAGGTGGAGCCGGGTTCATACGTCTCGTTGATGGATTTGTTCCACCACTGGCGAAGCTGCATCTCCGCCAGCGTCGTCTCGCCCCGCTCGATGGCGGCAAGAAGATCGGGATCCTGAATGGTTCCGAAGTTGTTCAGATCGTAGTTGGGGTAGGACGCCATGGCCAGGATCGCGCCTGTCTTGGCGTTGAGCACGATGCCCTGACCGCCCAGCTTCGCCTGGTATTTATCGGCGATCTCCTTGACGCCCTTTTCCAGATAGTATTGCACGGTGGCGTCGATGGTCAGCACCAGATCCTCTCCGTCCTGAGCGTCGAAATACTGTTCGTAGCCGTAGAGCATCTCGTTGCCGGCGTTGTCCTCGGCAGTGATGACCAGACCGGTCTTGCCCTCCAGATCCTCCTCGTACTGCGCTTCCAGTCCGTAAAGCCCGGTATTGTCGTCCCCCACGAACCCCAGCACGTGGGAGGCCAGCGTGCTGTACGGATAGTACCGCTTCGTATCGGTGACCAGATACACGCCGGACACGTTGTTTTCGTTGAGATACTCCCGTACCTGATTGGCAACCTCCTCATCCGCCCGGAGCTTAATGACCTCGTACTGGGAATCGGTGCGGTCCATGCGGCGGCGCACGTTTTCCTCGTTTACGTCCAGGATCCTTGCCAGATCCGCCGCCAGCGAATCCTTTGTCCAGTGGATCTTATCCTCTTCCTTCTCCGCCTTCGCGCTCTCCTGCACGGCGCGGTCGATCTCCAGCGGAGAGAGAAACACCGTCTCCGCCGTGGCGGAGATGGCTAAAATATTTCCGTTGCGGTCGTAAATCGTGCCTCGCGTGGCGGATACCACCGTACTGCGCGTCTGCTGACTCACCGCCAGCTTTTGCAGCTCCTCATGGCGCAGGATCTGCAACTGGTACAGCTTGGCAAACAGCAGCACGAAAACGCCCACGCCCAGCACCAGCATCAACACGAAGGTTCTCTGCTGGATCACACGGTTGGCGCGGCGCACCCGTTCACTTTTTCGCTGATTTTCCGCCACGTTTCTCTCCTTTCCGCACCGCCTGCGGCGGTTGCATTATGTCAACGAAGGAGCAAGAAGTTTCCTTCTTACTCCCTTCGCAGTATCTCCGTTTGATGCCGATGTAACTATATGGCGCGGCTTAGCTGAAATATTCCACCAGCGTGTAAAAGCCTTGGGCGATCCGCTCCGCGGCGGCGCCCCAGAAACCGCCTATACCGGCGTGATAGACCACCGCGGTGTCCGTGCCGCCCAGATCCAGATACTCGATCTGCGCGCCGGTAGGCTTGCTCATTCCGGCGGCTTCGGCGGTCTCCTTCACCGTGGTCAGATCAAAGGTCTGCTCATATCTGGTCAAAAGAGAAACGTGCTCCTCGTTGAGCAGGGCCAGCTCCTCTTTCATCTCCGAAACGCTGCCGGAAACCGTCGTCAAATGCACGTATCCGGCGATCAGCAGTACCACCAGCGCCGCAATGATCACCACGCCGCCGGCTACCAGCGAAGAGGGTCTTTGCGCCGTGCGGGCCGCAACGCTTCTTTTAGGCGCGGCGCGGCGAACGGGCTCTTCCCGCCGCTCCGGGCGGCCGGCTTCTTCCAGTTGCCGCTCTCTTGCCAGCGTATCCAGATCGTACGCCAGGTTGCCGTATGTGGTTGTACCGGGTCTTCTGTACCGTTGCGCCATGGTGGGTACTCCTTACTGTAATTTCTCCGCGACACGCAGCTTCGCGCTGCGAGCGCGCGGGTTATAGGTCAGTTCCGCGTCGTCCGCCGTTATCGGCTTTCGACAGATCAGTTTCATTCGCGGCGTCCTGCCGCACACGCACACCGGGAATTCCGGCGGACAGATACAGCCGGAGCACAGATCCTGCAGCTTCTTCTTAACGATCCGGTCCTCCAGCGAGTGGAAGGAGATCACCGCCAGCCGTCCGCCCGGCTTGAGCGCGTCGCACGCGCCTTCCAGCATGGGTTCCAGCGCCTCCAGTTCGCCGTTGACGGCGATGCGGATGGCCTGAAAGCTTCGCTTGGCGGGGTGCTGTTTTTCCCGCAGGGCTTTGGCAGGCATCGCGTTTCGGATCAGCTCCGC
>DBWU01000086.1:8124-10414 GCA_002309395.1 Oscillospiraceae bacterium UBA1230 | reverse complement strand
GCCTGATAGACGCCTTGATCCTTGGCGTCACGCAGACGCCGGAACGCAGCGCGAAGCTCCGCTTCATCCGTAGTATTGATGCTGTATCCCAGATCCAAAAGCGCCGCCGCCAACGCGTCGCGAGAGTTGTTGATCATCAGCACCTGCCCGGCGTATTGCGGGTCAAACATGGCGTCCCAGCTTGTGATCTCGCCGTCCACCATGGTGGTGTTATAGATGATCCCCAGCGTACCCCACGTGTAGGGCACGGTGTATTTGTTCTCCGGGTCAAAGGAAAGTCCCTTGTACTGATCGTCGATCAATACGTAATTAGGAATATTGTCATAATCGAGTTCCGCCAGCAGCCCTTCGGAAATAAGCCGCGCCACCATATAGTCCGACGGCACGATCACGTCGAAATCCGCGCCGCCCATCTCAATGAGGGAGTACAGCGCCTCGTTGCTCTCCACCGTCTGGTAATTCACGGCGATACCGGTGGTCTCTTCAAATTCGGTGATCAGCTCCTCGTCGATATACTCGCCCCAGGAGCACACGTTCACCACCGGCTGTGCCGCCGCGGCACGCCCCGTTACGATCAGCACCACCGCCAGTACGCACGCCAGCGCGCCTGCCGCCACCCGGCGCAAAATACGCACCGTGCGGCCGGGTGCTTTCACCGCCACAGGCTTGGCGATACCGCGAACCACACGCTTTTGCTGCTGCGCCTCCCGGAGATTGATGATAACCAGCAGGATCAGCACCGTGACGAACAGCAGCGTAGACACCGCGTTGATCTGCGGACTGACACGTTTTTTCGTCATACCGTAAATAGTCATCGCCAGCGTGGATGTGCTGGAACCGGCGGTGAAGTAGCTGATGATAAAATCGTCTACCGACATGGTAAACGCCGTCAGCGCGCCGGAAACAATACCCGGCTTGATCTCCGGGATGACCACCTTCCAGAACGCCTGCATCCAAGTACAACCCAGATCCTGTGCCGCGTCGATCAGATTGCGATCCATCTGCCGCAGTTTAGGGCCAACCGCCAGGATCACGTAGGGGATATTGAAGCACACGTGGGCGATGAGCATCGTACCGAACCCGAGAGACAGCCGCGTCGGCAGCTCTACCAGGCTCTGGATTGAGTTGAGCCATCCGGCGAAGCTCTCCCAGCCGTTGAAAAACACCACAAACAGCAGGCAAAGGCTCACGCCGGTGACAATATCGGCGTTCATCATGGGGATGTTGTTCACCGCCATCAGCGCCTCGCGCTTACGCCGGCGCATACTGAAAAACCCGATGGCGGCAAAGGTGCCTGCCACCGTGGCGATCACTGTGGCAAGAAGGGACACCATCAGCGTGGTATATACGCTGGTGAGGATCAGCCGGTTATTGAGCAGGGCGTGATACCAGTTCAGGGAAAAACCGCGCCAGACCGAGCTGGACGTGCCGGCATTGAAGGAAAAGATGATGAGGATAAAAATGGGCGCGTAGAGAAAGAAAAACACCAGGCCCATTAAAAAGCGGTTGCCAAAACCGTTGGTCGGTCTGCTCGTCATAGCATCACCGCCTGTTCCTCGCCTTCACCGAAGCGATTCATCACCAGCATGCAGATGACAACGATCACCATCATCACCAGCGATATGGCGGCGCCGAGCTGGGGATTGTACGCTCCGCCCAAAAACTGCCGCTCGATGAGGTCACCCAGAAGAAGCTCCGTGCCGCCGCCCAGCATCTGGGAGATGGCAAAGGTGGAGACCGACGGCACGAATACCATGGTGATGCCGGAGAGCACGCCCGGCAGGCTCAAGGGCAGGATCACCTTGCGGAACACCGTGGCGGTGTTGGCGCCCAGATCCCGCGCCGCCTCCAGAAGCGAGCCGTCCAGCTTCACGATGACCGAATAGACGGGCAGGATCATAAAGGGCAGGTAGTTATATACCATGCCCAACACCACCGCGCCCTGGGTATTCATCATGGGGAAATACGCCAGCTCACTGCCGGTAACGCGGTTATAAAGCGCGATCAAGCCGATCTTTTGAAAAAGCTGATTCAACAATCCGTTGTTGTCCAGAATGGTGATCCAGCTATACGTGCGGAGCAGAAAGTTCATCCACATGGGCAGCATGATCAGCACCATGCCCATCCGCTGAAAGGAAGCACCCTCCCGGCTCATGAAATAGGCCACGGGATAACCGATCAAAAGGCAGATCGCCGTGGCGATCAGCGCCAGCTCAAAGGAGCGAAGAAAAACGCCCGTATAATCGCCCAGCTTGGCGAAATTCTCCAGCGTAAAGCCGCCGTCCCGGGA
>DBWU01000086.1:493-8075 GCA_002309395.1 Oscillospiraceae bacterium UBA1230 | reverse complement strand
TAGGGCACGGCGAACCGGGAGAGCTTATTCTTCATCCCCGCTCTCCTCCTCTTCCTGCGCGCCCGCGTCCGCCAGTTCCTCATATTCCTCGGAGTAGGAGGAATAGTCGCCGAACTGGCCGGAATACTCGCTCTTTTTCATAATGTGGAAGCCTTCGGGATCGATCTTCACCCCCACCTGCGCGCCTACCGGCGAATGATCGGTGGTCTGGATCAGCCACTTGAAGCCGCCCAGATCCACGATGATGTCGTACTGCATCCCCTTGAAGGTCACGTTGGTCACCGTGCCGGTGAGCTGACCCTGCTCCACGGGAACGATGTCAATATCCTCCGGCCGGATCACCACGTCCACCGGCTCGTTGGGGGCAAAGCCGCCGTCCACACAGGCGAATTCGCGCCGGTACATCCGCACCACGCCGTCGCGCACCATAGTGCCGTTGAGGATGTTGCTCTCGCCGATAAAGTCCGCCACGAAGGCGTTTTTCGGCTCGTTATAAATATCTTCCGGCGTGCCGATCTGCTGGATGCGCCCCTTGTCCATCACCACCACGGTGTCGGACATGGTGAGCGCCTCCTCCTGATCGTGGGTAACGTATATAAACGTGATGCCCATCTGTTGCTGGATACGCTTGAGTTCGATCTGCATATCCTTACGCAGGCGCAGATCCAGCGCACCCAACGGCTCGTCCAGCAGCAGTACCTTCGGACGGTTCACCAGCGCGCGAGCGATCGCCACGCGCTGCTGCTGACCGCCGGAGAGCTGATCGACCTTCCGGCGCTCAAAGCCTTTTAGGCTGACCACTTCCAACATTTCCATCACACGCTGCTCGATCTCCTGAGCAGGCAGCTTTGCGATGCGTAATCCGAAGGCAACGTTCTCAAACACGTCCAGATGCGGAAACAGCGCGTATTTCTGGAACACCGTGTTGATCTGCCGTTTATGAGGCGGAACATCATTGATCCTCACACCGTCAAACGTGACGTCACCGCCCGTAGGCGTGGTGAAGCCACCGATGATCCGCAGCGTGGTGGTCTTGCCGCACCCGCTGGGGCCCAACAGTGTGAGGAACTCGGAATCGTTGATATAAAGATTGATGTGATCGAGAACCAGCTCGTCGTCAAACGCCATGCACAGATCGCGCAGGCGAATCAACTCTTTGGACATG
The DNA here is from genome assembly GCA_002309395.1 of Oscillospiraceae bacterium UBA1230. Lineage (GTDB taxonomy): Bacteria > Bacillota > Clostridia > Oscillospirales > Oscillospiraceae > Vescimonas. The sequence continues at coordinate 6,910 of DBWU01000086.1, read as the reverse complement.
TATCCTCCCCCGTTCATTCGTGAATTTTTTATACAGCTCCGGCACGTTTACCGCGCCGGAAAACGCCTTGCGGCATAATAGCATTACTATATTATTTGTGCCCGGAAATGTCAATGGATTTGCAAAAAATTTTCCGCTCCGGCGGCAGAATCGTCACCGCTCCGTTTCTTTTGCCCGTTCCAGGGCGAATTCCTCCTTCGCCTGTGCCAGCACCCTGCGCTCGCGCCTGGTGGTCAGGCGGCTTTCATCAAACTTTGCAAAAAGATCCGGGCGCCGCTCCATGGTGCGCTTATAGCTCTCCTTTTTCCGCCAGTCCGCCACGTTTTCATGGTGCCCGGACAGCAGCACCTGCGGCACGGCGCGGTCATGCCAGACCTCCGGCCGGGAGTATTGCGGATACTCCAGCAAACCGTCCCAATGGCTCTCCTCGGTATAACAGCTCTCCTCCGGCAATACGCCCGGTACCATGCGGCACAGGCAATCCGCCACCGCCATGGCAGGGATCTCGCCGCCGGTCAGCACAAAATCGCCCAGCGAGAGCTCCTCATCCACACATTCGTCGATAAACCGCTGATCGACGCCCTCGTAGTGACCGCAAACGAGAATCAACCGGTCATACGATTCGTGGAGTTCGCGTGCCACCTGCTGGGTAAACGTGCGTCCGCAGGGCGAAAGGAAGATCGTATGCACACGCTCACCGGCTTCCTCGCAGATATGTGCCCAACAGCGGTAAAGCGGATCCGCCTGCATCACCGCGCCTCTGCCGCCGCCGTAGGGATAATCGTCCACCTGCATCTGCTTGTTGGTGGTATAATCCCGGATCTGGTGCGTAACGATGGAAACGCACCCCTTTGCCTGCGCCCTGCCGATGATGGACTGTCCCATCATCGCCTCAACGGCGTCGGGAAAGAGCGTCATAATATCAATTCTCATCCTCTGTCAATCCTTTCATGGGGCGGATACGCATGGTACCGCCGGTAAGATCCACCGCGGCGATAAACACCTCCGGTACCGCCGGAACGAGAAATGATTTCTCGCCCTGCACCTCGTATACGTCGTGGGCAGGATAATGCAGTACACGCCGCAGTGTGCCCAGCACGGCGCCGGACACGTCGTCAAGCACTGTAAGACCCTCCAGCTCCGCGTCGAAATAGACGCCCTGCGGCACCGTCACCTCCGCCCGGCGGATCGACACCTCTTTGCCTTTGAGCGCCAGCGCCGCGTCCATATCCTCCACGCCCGGCAGTTTCAAAAGCACCGTGCTCTTATGCACGCGTCCGCTCACGACCTGTGTGGCTTTGCCGCCGATATACAGCGTTTTGCACGCGGCGATCCACCGCGGATCCATCTCAAACGGGTTCACTTTTACCTCACCACGGATCCCGTGGGCGTTCACCACGGTTCCGACGGCAATAAACTCCGGGCGCATACCGACTACCTCCCTGCCAGATTATTCCTATTGTAACAAATAAAACGCCGCCTTGCAAGGTGGAAACGATCCCGGTTCCACTGCGGCGGCGTCCCGTCTACCGCAAAATGCCATACGACTTGACAAGGTGCCTCCGCCGTGCTATACTCCACCCACGCCAAATCGTAACAAAGATTACATTTTGGTATCAAATCTGTAAATACGCTGCCCCGTGCGTCGGGCGGCGAAATACGGTGAGGGTATATGAAAGAGATTTGGAATCGGATCCTGCAGTTTGCGAGCGGGCGACTGTTTCACACAGGCTTGCTGCTTGCCGCGGCAATCGTGATACCCCTGTCGCTGCAGAACACGGGTAGTGCGAATTATACTTACCTTTTACAGCAGGACGGCGAGCCGGTGGCGATCTTCGGTACGCCTCGGGAGGACGCCGAGTACGCCTATCTGTCGGTCCGCTCCTCTGTCGGCCTGCTGGGTGACGCGCAGTTGCTTCTGGATAAGGGGCAGAAAGTCACGCTGCTGTGGGGTGACCGGGAGGAAACGGTCACGGCGCGGCACGAAACGGTGTCTCGGCTTCTGCACCGGCTCCGCGTTGAGCCGGAGGAGGACGAGATGGTGGTACTGGATATGACCGGCGACCACCTGACCATCCGTATCACGGACTATTGGCTCTATTCCTGGGAAAAGACGGTGGAAACCACCTATCAGACGGAGCGCGTGGCGAACCCCCTGCGCTACAAAGACACGGAGGAAGTCGTGCAGACCGGCGCGGACGGCGAGTACGTGGAAACGTATCTCAACCTCTATATCGACGGTGAATTGCGCTCCACCTCATACGTCGGAAGGTCCGACGATACCGCCGTCAGCGAGATCGTGGAGTACGGCACGCGGGTGGACAGCGTGGCGCGGGACGACCGGATCGCCGAAGATCATCCGAATGAAGACGGCAGCGGCTATCTGACTTTCGTTTCCGGTGAGACGCTCACCTATTCCAGCGTCATGCTCTGTAACGCCACGGCGTATGCCATCCACGGCTACGGCGCCACCGGCTACCCCACCGAGGTGGGCAATATCGCAGTAGATCCCACCGTGATCCCCTACGGCACACGGATGTTTATCCAGACCGTCAGTGGAAGCTGGGTCTACGGTATGGCGGTGGCACGGGACTGCGGAAGCGCCGTGAAGGGCAACATCATCGACCTGTGGTTTGAAGATATCGCCACCTGCTATCAGTGGGGGCGCCGGGATTGCACCGTGTATATTTTGGACTGAAATAAAAACGCAGGGAGCGGAACGACCGCTCCCTGTTTTTTTATTCCCCCGGCGCCGGAAGGAACAAAAGGTCCCTGTCTACCGCCGTGCCGATCCCCGGCACGGTGCCGGAAAAGGTATATTGCCAGATGGAAAAGGCGTAGTAAAAATCCGGGGATTCGTTGGGATCGGAGACCCAGAGCGTATACGCCTGCAACCGCGCGATATCGTACACGTAATAGCCTTGCTGACGGTTGAGATAGACGCCTGCGCCGCATCCGGCATTGGAAAGGCGGTCGCAAAACGCCATGGCGCAGTCCGTCAAACGCTCCGTGTCCGCCGTTTGGGAGCGGGAATCCTCCGCGCCGAACGGTTCCCAGTCGAACATGACCGGCAATTCCGGCGTCCAGCCATCCAGATGGGAAAGCACCCAGTCCGCCTCCTCGCGCGCCTCCTCTGCCGTGATCGCCTGGGAAAAGAAATAGACGCCCGGCTCGACGCCCGCCTCCCGCGACTGCGCCAGATTGCGGCGGTACGCGGCGTCCTCATGCAAAAGACCTTCCGTACTGCCGCGATAGCCGATCCGCAGATAGGCAAATTCCACGCCGCTGTCCTTCACCGCGTGCCAGTCGATCTCGCCTTGAAACTCCGACACGTCGATCCCCTGCCGGGTCGTATAGTCGCTCTCCGTATACAAAATCCTGTCGCCCTCGACGAGAAAATCCTCCGCCTGCAACGCGCTGACCGCCGCGCCTTCCTGCGGCACGAGGGATACCAGATTCGCCCCGTCATTTACGATGACGGTGTTGTCGTCCTCCGGTCCGCCGAAAGAACCGGCAGACAGTATGCTCATCACCAGAACCGCCAGCACTGCCGCCGACGCCAGAAACAGCGCCGCCGCCAGGATAACGCGGCGTAAATACGCACCGGACATTTCACCCTCCTACTCCTGCCAGACGAGCGGCAGTTCCCGCAGCACCGCCCCGGCAACGCCGCGGTACGCCGAAAGCGTGCGGCACTTCCGCATGGCTTTCATATACGGCTCGCCGCCGCGGAACGCCTCGATAAGATACACCCACAATTCCCACATCTTGTGCAGCGCCGCGTCCGCCCCCAGCGCGGCCTCGTATCCGTCCGCCAGCGCTGTGACGTATGCGTTCAGCTCCGCCCGGCTTGCCGGAGCGCCGCCGCCGGCGCGGCGAAAAAGCGCCGGATCGCGCAATAGACCCCGTCCTACCATCACCGGCTCTGCAAACGCCGGATCCTGTGCGGACGCCACGTCGCCGTTATAGACAAGCGGCAGATCCGTATGCTCTCGCGTCCACGCAAAAACAGATCGCCGCGCCTCGCCGGTATAAAACTCTTTGCGGATCCGCGGATGCACGATCAGCTCATGGATGGGATAGCGGTTGTAGATCGCCAGCAACGCCTGCCATTCGTCATAGGAGGCGTACCCCACACGGGTTTTGACTGAGAGGCGCATCGCCGGAAGCGCCGTAAAAGCCGCGTCCAACAGCGCATCCAGCTCGTCGCAGCGGCACAGAAGCCCCGCCCCCTTATGCTTGGCGGTCACGGTGCCGGAGGGACATCCGACGTTGAGATTGATCTCCTCGTATCCGCGCTGCCCCAGCTCGCGCGACGCCCAGATCAAATGCTCCGCCCGCGCCGCCATGATCTGCGGCACCACGCGGAGCGGCGCGGTATCCTCGATCTCACGCAGTTCCTTACGCTGAAACGCGCAGTTATCGTTGGGCGAGAGAAACGGCGTAAAGTATTTGTCCGTGCCGCCGAAGATCTCCGCATGGACCCGGCGCCACAGCCAAGTAGTCAACCCCTCCATGGGTGCGGCATATCGCTTTGCCATAGCGTCACCACGCTTTCCCTGCAAAATCCGCTTTTATTATACATTTTTCTCCTTGCAATGACAAGTGGGATATGATACAGTTTTACGGAAGAAAGCGAGGATGAGACATGGAACGTTTAGAGCGAAACGACGCCTATCGCACGTTAGGTATTTCTGACAAGGTATTATCCTTTACAGACGAGATACTGCCGACTTTATCCGCCGCGTTTGCACGGGTGGACGAGGTGGCGGAATTCAATCAGGCACGCGTGATCGCCGCCATGCAGAAAAACGGTGTGAACGCCACCCATTTCATCCCCACCACGGGGTACGGCACGAACGACAGCGGCAGGGACACGCTGGAGCGCGTCTACGCCGATTGTTTTCACGCCGAAAGCGCGCTGGTGCGCCCCCAGATCACCTGCGGCACCCACGCCCTCTATCTGGCTTTGAGCGCCAACCTCCTGCCGGGGGACGAGCTGCTCTCCCCCGTGGGCGCACCGTATGACACGCTGGAGGAGGTCATCGGGATCCGCCCCTCCCCCGTATCTCTGATGGAATACGGCGTGCGCTACCGCCAAGTGGAGCTGCTGCCGGACGGCGGCTTTGACTACGAGGGGATCCGCGCCGCCATCGGTGAGAGGACGAAGCTCATCACCATACAGCGCAGTAAAGGTTACGCCGTGCGCCCCAGCTTTTCCGTGGCGCAGATCGGCGAGCTGATCGCTTTTTGCAAGCAGTGTAAAAAAGACGTGATCTGCATGGTGGACAACTGCTACGGCGAGTTTACCGAAATGCGCGACCCCACCGACGCGGGCGCAGATCTGATCGTGGGAAGCCTTATCAAGAATCCCGGCGGCGGTCTTGCCGCCACCGGCGGATACGTCTGCGGCAGGCGGGAGCTGGTGGAGCGCTGCGGCTATCGGCTCAATGCGCCGGGGATGGGGCGCGAGGTGGGCGCCAATCTGGGATTGCTCCCCTCCGTCTATCAAGGTCTCTTTTTAGCGCCTACGGTGGTGCAAAGCGCCTTGAAAGGCGCGATCTTTGCCGCCGCCTGCTATCAAAAGCTGGGATTCTCCGTCGTGCCGGCGTGGGACGCGCCGCGCTGTGACATCATTCAGTCCATTGAACTGGGTTCACGGGACGCCATGCTGGCGTTCTGCCGCGGTATCCAGGCCGCCGCGCCGGTGGACAGCTACGTAACGCCGATCCCCTCGCCCATGGCAGGATATGAAAGCGAGATCATCATGGCGGCAGGCGCTTTCAACCAGGGTTCTTCCATCGAGTTGAGCGCCGACGGGCCGATCCGTCCGCCGTACGCGGTATACTATCAGGGCGGTTTAACGTGGTATCACGCCAAGCTGGGCGTGATGATGAGCTTGCAGAAAATGTTGGAGGCAGGAGAGATCGACCTATGAATACGCCAAATCACCCCTTCCGCCGCAGGCCGCCGCCGCAACGTCTGTAAAGTGGTTTTCATTTACAGATATTGATAGGAGGTAACACCCTGTATGTGGTTTATTCTGTCCCTTGCCGCCATGCTTTGCTGGAGCGGCTCGGATCTGTTCAGCAAAATCGGCTGCCAGGATGCGGACGATAAACTGAACCATCTGAAGATGGTGATCGCCGTAGGTGTTGTGATGGGGCTTCACGCCGCCTATGAGATCTTCTTGGGCGGTGTGGAGATCTCCTGGCAGATCATCTGGGCGTATCTGCCGGTCTCACTGCTCTACATCGTATCCATGACGGTAGGATATGCCGGACTTAGGTATATAGAACTGTCTATCTCCTCCCCCGTGTGCAACTCCTCCAGCGCGCTGGTGGTGATCATGGCACTCTTTACCGTTGGCATGAACGACGTTGCACCGGCGCAGATCGCCGCCACAGCGGCGGTATG
>DBWU01000086.1:0-439 GCA_002309395.1 Oscillospiraceae bacterium UBA1230 | reverse complement strand
AAAAGGCAACCGCCGCTATGCCAAGTCCTGGCTGGCTCTGGGGTTGCCGGTGATCTACGCATTGCTGGACGCCGCCGGAACGTATGCCGACGCGCGGATCCTGGAAACGCTCAATGAGGACAGCGCCAACGTTGCCTACGAACTGACGTTTCTTGCCGCCGGAATCGTGTGCTTTATCTACGTGGTGCTGATCCGGCGCTCGAAACTGCTCCCCAGGCGGGAAGGCCCCAAATATCTGGGCGCGATCTTTGAAACCGCCGGACAGCTTGCCTACATCTACGCGCTGGCGGATACTGCTCACGTGGCGCTGTCGGTGTCTATCATCGGGGCATACTGCGTAGTATCGGTTCTGTGGAGCTGGCTTTTCCTGAAGGAGCGGCTTTCCTGGAAGCATTACCTGATGATCGGTCTGGTGGCGGCCGGCATCGTGGTGCTGGGC
>DBWU01000006.1:7893-17063 GCA_002309395.1 Oscillospiraceae bacterium UBA1230 | reverse complement strand
TACCGTTTGTTGTTCCGAACCGTTGAAGATCACAGTTCCGGCTGTGATGTTACAGTAGGAACTGAGGTAAAAAACAGCGTCACCTCCAATTTTAAGAACGGCATTTTCATCCGTCATGTCAATTTGGCCGCTGCCGGACGCATTTCTCAATTCCAAATCTCTTGCAACAGTCAGTGCACCAGAATTACGAATAACATTTATAGCAGAAAAAACGCTGATGCCTCCTGTGACAGTCAAATCTCCTTTGTTATCCAATGTTGTCGTTGAACCGCTGCTGGCCTTGCCTTCAAGCATAAGATTACCATCGACAGTCACATGTGCATCTTTGGGAACTGTCAATGTACTTCCGACACTGATAGTTATGTTTGCCTTTAAACCGACAGTCGGAAAATAAACCTTATTCGGTTCAATGGTGTCAGAATGCTCACTCAATTCCGTATCCGATGTAATGTTCCACGTCCCAAAATCGGTTACATTGCGGTTTTGAACCGGTGTAGATAACACCAACTCTTTCGCTGATTCAATATATTCAGCGTATATATCAACTTCTTTGTATTGATTGATAGCCTGCGCAAGCAAATCCTGATTTGATGACAACTTGATTTTATCAGAAGCGCCTAACGCTGCTTCTGTGGCAGCAATATATGCGCTGAAAAGACTCTCAAATCTATTGATATCCTGTGTAGTAAACTGGCTGGTAAATGTATCGAACTCGTCTTTCACCAAGAAATAAAAATTATCGGCATATTCACAAAGTACCATCTGCTTCGTAAGGTCATCGATATCAGGCACATGGAACACCACATCAAAAACAACGAACGATGCCACCTTGTATATGGCACCCATCAGTAGATATCCGCCATCTGCAAAGATCGTTTCAGATGCGAGCTTTTTTATTATGAAATCTGCAACCTTATCAATTACCTTGTTTTCAATATAATTGTAATAAAAATACGATATGAACCCATCGCTCAACTGGGTTTTTAGGCGACTCATTCCATCGTATAGCATGGTTCCTGTCGATTGGCTTGCCAAAATATCGTCAATCATCTCCATACGCAAATCTTCAATCATCAGTGCGGTGGTAAGTGTTTTGGCAATTGTCAATGCTTCAGCACCGTAGCCAAGGATTTTTCCGACTTCAGAGAGATTCGGAAGAATCCTTTGCTCCCACAATTGTATTTTTGTCGTGGAGATCGAATGAAATTGATAGTTCTCCGTAAAATAGTAAACCATATCAGAAAAAACAACTTCCGTTGTTTTCTCCTGCATATAGATTATTTCTTCGGTTTCCGTAATTTCTGCGACCTGCTCATATAGCTCATAATTTTTGTCAAATGTCGTATATACTTTGAGAAAATCATTAACCCGCTTTACCCATTTTGCCTCTTTTCCATAAATCTTTGAAAGCTCCGATCCCCCCAATAATTTGTTTGCAAATTCGGTATTTGCCGCATCTAATGCCTTTTCGTAGGTAAAGCTTGTAAGCCCTGTAGCATCCGTAACAATTTTTGTCCAGTCCTTTATATTAAATGCCGCAGCAAGCGCATTTTTAAAAGCTGACCATGCAAATAATGAGCTATCCATGTAATCATTATAGATCTGATGATAGGCATTAGCTGTCATTGCTGAGTAGTCTGTAAAATAATTGTTGTCAAGGTAGTACGCGTATCCATAGAACAAATCTGAATAATAAATATACTCTTCCTCATCCGGTGAAGTTTCCTCTTCCTCTGCAAATGCAATTGTCGGAATCATTCCCAGAATAAGTATTAACACCAGCAGTACGCCGGTTACTTGTTTCCATACATTCTCCCTCTGTTTTTTCGTATACGCCCCTATCATTTTCTTTCCTCCATACTGTTGTGTGCCGCACCGCCAAAAAGAATGTCACGTCATGTTTTGTGAAACAAAACATGACAAAAGGGTACCCTTTTGTACGCAACATTTGATTCATTGTACCGCCGGTGGCAGCTGCTGTCAAGCCTTTGGGGACAGCTATTTCGGGGGATTTTGCGAATCCGGAGCGATCCTCCCCTTTACGCCGCCAGGATCTCGAATTTCAGCACGCCCTCCGCCGCGCTGACGCGGGCGATCATCTCGTCCAGGCTCTCCACCATCTCGCTGGTCTCGGCGGAAATGGTCACGCCGGCACAGCCGTTGGTGGGGATCGTCTGGTTGATGGTGAGGATGTTCGCCCCGGAGTTGGCAAAAATGGAGAGATAACTGCTCAACACGCCCGGATTGTCCTTGAGCAGGGCGTAAAACGTGATGATCTGCCCTGCCTTCATGTCCTGAAACGGCTGTACCGCGTCCTTATACTTATAGAACGCGCTGCGGCTGATGCCCACTACCGCCGCCGCTTCCCCCACGGTGCGCGCCTCGCCCACCTGGAGCATCCGCTTTGCCTCCGCCACCTTGATGAATACCTCCGGCAGCGCCTCCGCCGACACAATAAAATATTTCTTCTTTTCCATCCTTTTTGTTTCCTTCCCTCGTCCCTTACCGGCGAACAAATGTCGCCGATTTGTCCTCATATTAACACATCTGCCGCGAAACTACAACTGCAATTTTCCGCATGGGACCGGCGGCGGTGCGGGATACGGCTTTCCTTTTCGCCGAAGCTGTGGTATACTGCAATCAGATCGGGAATGAAAGGGGCGTCAAGGCATGAACAAACAACTCAAGGCGGATCTTCTGCTGGTGCTCTGCACCGCCTTTTGGGGCGCGTCCTACTATCTCACCGACCTCTGTATGACGGAAATGCCGCCGCTGTTTCTCAACGCCTTTCGCTTTACCGCCGCGTTTTTGGTGCTGGGCGCCGTGTTTTTCAGGCGCTTGCGGCGCGTGAACCGCGTTACGCTGCGCTACGCGCTGTTGATCGGACTGGCGCTTGCCGGCTGTTACATCTTCTACGGATACGGCGTGAGCCGCACTTCCCTGTCCAACGCCGGATTCATCTGCGCGTTGCCGGTGGTCTTTACGCCTGTCACGGGTTGGCTTCTCTATCGCGTGAAGCCGTCCCGACGGCTGATACCGGCGCTCCTTTTATGTACGGCAGGTCTGGCGCTTTTGACGCTGAACGAATCCCTCCGCCCCCGCATAGGCGATCTCCTGTGCGTAGGCGTGGCGGTTTGCTACAGTCTGGATCTGGTACTGACCGAACGCGCCGTACAGCGCAGCGACGTGGACCCTGTGGCGCTGGGCGTGTGCAATCTGGGCGTGGTAGCGGTGATCACGCTGGCGCTGTCACTGGTGCTGGAAACGCCCTCTCTGCCGCAAAGCGGCGCCGTCTGGGGCGGCGCGCTGTTCTTAGGGCTGTTCTGCTCCGGCGCGGCGTTCATTATCCAGACGGTACAGCAACAGCATACTGACGCCAGCCACGTGGGACTGATCTTCACGCTGGAGCCGGTGTTCGCCGCGCTGGTGGCGTTTTTCATTGCCGGTGAGGTCCTGCCCCTGCGCGGCTATCTCGGCGCCGCCATCATGCTGATCAGTCTTCTGTGGATGGAGTTGGGCAGTCACAAAGCGCAAGATAAAAAAGAGGTGTAAAGCTGTTACGCTTTACACCTCTTTCTTTTGCTCCGCTTCGTGGAGCAGTATCTCCCGTTCGTTGGGTAAATGCTCCTCCAGCACCTCCGACAGGAGATGTTGGAGCATGGCGCCGATCTGTTGACCTCTCAAGCCAAGCGCCATCATATCCCTGCCGTTTACCGCCAACTGACGCAGGGAAAAGCACGCGTCCTCCGCCAGTAACTCCGCTACGATCTCCTCTGCAAGATCCAGCTCGTGCTGTACCGGCGCAAAATACGCCGGCGCCTGTGCCGCGTTATCGGCGCGTTTCACGGTGATGAGGCGGCGCAAGCCATCCTCTCCCAGTCGGTTCAGCGCCCGGCGCAAACTCTTGCGTGTGCGCGGAATGTCCCGGTCGTGCCAGTCCACCAACTGCAAAATACAACGGCGGCTGTCATGATCAAACCGCAAGCGTGCCATGATCTGCTCGGCAAGCGTCGTGCTGATCGCGCCGTGACCGTAAAAATGCCCCACGCCGCCTTCATCCACTGTAAAGCATTTCCCCTTGCCAAGATCGTGGAATAAAAGCGTCCAACGGATAAGAGGCTCCGGCGGAGACGACGCCACCGCATGGGCGGTATGCCCCCACACGTCGTAGCAGTGGTGGGGGTTCTTTTGATCCAGACCCACCGTGGGCAGGATCTCCGGCAGAAACGTCCCGATGATATCCGGGTAGCTCCGCAATACGCGGCAGACCGCCTTACCGCACAGGAGGCGGCTCATTTCCTCGCGCAAACGCTCCGGCGCGATATAGCGCAGTGCGCCGCGCCCCTCCCGAGCGGCACGCTCCGTGTCCGGGTCTATGGAAAAATCCAGCTCGGAGGCAAAGCGCAGTAATCGCATGATCCGCAGTGCGTCCTCCTCAAAACGCGCCGACGCGTCCCCCACACAGCGCAACGAGCCGCGATCCAGATCGTCCCGACCGCCAAAGAGGTCCACGATCTCGCCGCGGCGATCCATTGCCATAGCGCCGATCGTGAAATCCCGTCGCGCCAGATCGTCTTCGAGCCTGCCGGAAAACTCCACGCTGTCGGGATGGCGATGGTCGGAATACGCCCCGTCCGCGCGGAATGTGGTAACCTCAAAGCGTTCACCGCCTTGACACACCGTTACCGTGCCATGGAGTAATCCTGTGGGGATCGCGTGGGGCGCAAAGAGCGCCATCACCTGTTCCGGCCGGGCGGACGTGGTAACGTCCCAATCCCGCGGCGTACGGCACAGCAGCAGATCACGCACACAGCCACCCACGGCGTAGGCGGAAAACCCCGCCTCTTCCAACGAACGCAAAATCCCATCAACCGCTTGCGGCAACACACTTTCCGCCCCCTTTCGCTCCCTTTCGGCAAATGATTCGGTACAATACCCGTTGCACTTCTCGCTACGGCGTATTATAATATTCTTCAGCAAAAAATGCAATCGTTTGGAGGCAACCGTATGTTTCATCCTCACGAAGATATTCGCACCTATCTGCGCCCCGGCGTATGCGTTCACCTCTCCGGCATCGGCGGCGTGTCCATGTGTCCGCTGGCGGAGGTGCTGGCAGGTCGCGGCTTGCGCGTACAGGGCTCCGATATGAACGAGAGCGCCACGGTGGCGCGCCTGCGCGGTCTGGGGATCCCGGTGGCGATCGGCCACAGCGCCGAAAACCTGAAGGACTGCGATCTGGTGATCCGCACCGCGGCGGTCAAGGACGAGAATCCGGAGATCGCCGGCGCGATCGCCCGGGGCATCCCCGTATACGAGCGGTCTCAAGCGTGGGGCGCCATTATGCGCGATTACCGTAACGCCCTGTGCATCTCCGGCACCCACGGTAAAACGACCACCACTTCCATGGCGACCCATATTTTCATGGCGGCGCAGTCCGACCCCACGGTGATGATTGGCGGTACGTTGCCGCTTCTCCATCACGCCGGCTATCGCGTGGGACAGGGCGATACCATCATTTTAGAGAGCTGTGAATACTGCAATTCCTTTTTAAACTTCTTCCCCACCGTGGCGGTGATTTTGAACGTGGCGGCGGATCATCTGGACTTTTTCAAGGATCTGCAGGACGTGGAGCGTTCCTTCCGCGCCTTTGCCGAACTGGTACCGCCGGAGGCAGGCTGTGTGATCGCCAACGCCGACGACCCCGGCGCACGGGAGACGTTACAGGGTTGTACGCGGAAGATCCTCTGGTTCAGTCTGCGCGACCATAATGCCGACTGCTACGCCGATAACGTGTCGTTTTTCGACGCTCTGCCGGAATTTGATGTGGTGATCCGCGGCGAGCGGTATGCCCACGTTTCTCTGTCGGTAGGCGGTATACACAATATCTCCAACGCCCTTGCCGCCGCCTGCGCGGCGTATCTGCTGGGGATCCCGTCCCATGCAGTGGAGCAGGGTCTTGCGGCGTTTCACGGAGCCGGTCGGCGCTTTGAGTATAAGGGCGAGTATCACGGCGCCAAGGTCTACGACGACTACGCCCACCACCCCGACGAACTGCACGCGCTGTTGGCTATGGCGCGTTCTCTGCCCTATGAGCGGATCATCTGCGCTTTCCAGCCCCATACCTATTCTCGCACCAAGGCGCTGTTTGACCGGTTCGTATCCGAACTGCGATTGCCGGACGTGACGATCCTGGCGGAGATCTACGCCGCCCGGGAGCAGAACGATATCGGCATCTCCTCGCAGGATCTATCGCGTGAGATCGACGGGGCTGTCTACTGCTCCACGCTGGATCGTGTAACGGATACACTTGCCGCCATGGCGCGTCCCGGCGACCTTATTTTGACGGTAGGTGCCGGCGATATCTACCGCGCCGGCGAGGCGCTTTTGAAGCGCGAAGCATAACGCGGCGGCATATACGGCGGACTTTCGTGCGGTTCCTTCGGGAACCGCACGGTTTTTTTGAAAAAATTTTGAAAAAAAAGAGGAAATACAAAAGTTTTTTGGTATAGTAAAGTAAAAGAACTTGCGTGGGACATATTTGGTCGGTAAAAAAGCGCAGTATATAGATAAGATCGAAAGGAGGCGGTTTTGTGGCATTCCCCCGGAACTTTATAGATGAGTTGATGGCGCGAAGTGATATTGTGGACGTGGTAGGCTCTTACGTGCCGCTGACCGCCAAGGCAGGTACTTATTGGGGCTGTTGTCCGTTCCACAATGAGAAAACGCCCTCGTTCCACGTTCTGCCGGACAAGCAGTTTTACCACTGCTTTGGCTGCCATAAGGGCGGCGGCGTGATCAATTTCGTAATGGAGATGGAGAATCTCTCCTATGGCGACGCGGTGCGTTTTCTGGCAAAACGCGCCAATCTTCCTGTGCCGGAGGAGGAAAACGACGGCAGCGCCCGTCTGCGTCAGCGTCTTCTGGCGCTGAATCGTGAGGCGGCGCGGTTCTACTACGATCTGCTCCAGTCGCCGCAGGGCGCCGCCGTGCAGGAATACCTCGCCAAGCGGCAGATCCGGCGGCCTGTCGCCATGCGGTTCGGTATGGGCGCCGCGCCGGATGCGTGGGATACGCTGCTACAGGAGATGACGCGCCGCGGCTACTCCAAGTCGGAGCTTTTGCAGGCAGGGTTGGTAGTCAGTAACAAAAAAGGCGGATTTTACGATAAGTTCCGCAACCGGCTCATTTTGCCGGTGGTAGACGTACGGGGCGAAGTGGTAGGTTTCGGCAGTCGCGTCTTGGACAAGTCGGAGCCGAAATACCTCAACTCGCCGGAAACCATCGTATATAGCAAACGCCGTACGCTGTACGGCTTGAATCTGGCAAAAAAGACGAAGCGTCCCAACATCATCCTCTGCGAAGGGAATCTGGACGTGGTCACGCTCCATCAGGCAGGGTTTGACAACGCCGTAGCGTCTATGGGCACGGCGCTGACCCAGGAGCAGGTGCGTCTTTTGAGCCGCTACACCAAGGAGCTGGTGCTGTGCTACGATAACGATAAGGCCGGCCAGTTGGCGACACAGCGCGCACTGGAGCTGTTGAATAACTCCGAATTTACGGTAAAGGTCCTGCGGCTCCCCAACCGCATGGTGGACGGAAAGCCGGAAAAACAGGACGCGGACGATTTCATCAAGGCCCACGGCGCCGACGCTTTTGAGCGTCTGCTCTCCGGCAGCAGCGGCGGCACGGAATTCCGCATGACCCAGATCGCGGCGAAATACGATTTGCAAAATGACGAAGAACGGATCGCCTATGCCGCCGAGATCAGCGCGGAGCTGGGGAAACTCTCCAACGCGGTGGAACGCGAAGTCTATACGGTGCGTGCCGCCCAAGCCGCCGGATTGACGGCGGAAGCATTGCGCCTGGAGGTGGAGCGTCAGCGGAAAAAGCAGGCGTTCACCAAGCGGCGGCAACGGGAAAAGCAGGAGACGAACGTGTCCGCCGTACTGCAGCCAAAGGAGCGTGGTATCCGCTATACCGATCTGCGAAGCGCCATGGCGGAAGAGGGCGTGATACGGCTTCTGATGCAGGACGATTCTCTGTTCCGTCCCGCGCCGCCCGTCCTGCCGGAGGAATTTTCCTCACCGCTTCTGGGGCGCGTCTATCAATTCCTGTTGGATAGTCCGAACGCACAGCCGGCACAGAGCATCGCGCGGTTAGGTGCTGAACTGTCAGAGGCGGAGATGAGCCATCTGACCGCCGTTTTGCAAAAGCCGGAGTCCCCTGCCAATGCGCCTCAGGCGCTGGCGGACTACGTGGCGGTCATTCGGCGTGAGGCGGAAAAACGCGGCGGTATCGAGGGGCGGGACCCTCTCGCCGCCGCAAGAGATACATTCAAAAAAACGAAGGGATATGGAGGAGGACGCCATGGAAAAGGAATTGAATGAACAGCAGCTGGAGGAAATGGCGGATCAGTTTCTGTCGGAGCATGACGCCCCGGAATCGGCAAAGAAAGAAAAGTGCAGCAAACTGGACGATGCCGCGATCGCCGCTTTGCCTGCCGCCGCTCTGCTGCAAACCAACGAACGACTGAAGGATCTGTTTCAAAAGGGCAAAAAAAAGAACAAGCTGGATCCTGGCGATCTGACCGATCTGCTGGATGAGTTTGATCTGGAAAGCGAGCAGGTGGAGCAGATCTACGAATCGCTGGATCGGTTGGGCATCGAGCTCAACGCCGACGACTTTATGAACGATCTGCCGGAGGATGCGGAGCCGCCCATCGAGGAGATCGCGGAGATCGAAGAGGAAGAGCTGGTCGATCCCAATGCGCTGGTGGACAGCTTCAATATCGACGATCCCGTGCGGATGTATCTGAAGGAGATCGGCAAGGTTCCCCTGTTGAACGCCGACGAGGAAGTGGTACTGGCGACCGACATGGTGGCAGGCAGCGCGGCTCAAGAGCGTTTACAGCAGGTGCAGGAACAGGTTGAAACGCTCTCCGCCGAGGAAAAAGAACAGTTGGAAGCGGATCTCAAGCGCGGCGAGATCGCCAAGCAGAAGCTGGCGGAGGCAAACCTGCGTCTGGTGGTATCCATTGCCAAACGGTACGTGGGGCGCGGTATGCTGTTCCTTGATTTGATCCAGGAGGGCAATCTGGGTCTTATCAAGGCGGTGGAAAAGTTCGATTACACCAAGGGGTATAAATTCTCCACCTACGCCACGTGGTGGAT
>DBWU01000006.1:6409-7822 GCA_002309395.1 Oscillospiraceae bacterium UBA1230 | reverse complement strand
AAGGTCATCCGCGTCAGCCGCCAGCTTTTGCAGGAGCTGGGGCACGACCCCTCGCCGGAAGAGATCTCCGTTGAGATCGGGATGCCGGTGGATAAGGTGCGCGAGATCTTGAAGATCGCGCAGGAGCCGGTGTCTTTGGAGACACCTATCGGTGAGGAGGAGGATTCCCATCTGGGCGACTTCATCCCCGACGAGGGCGCGTCGGAGCCCAGTGAAGCCGCCAGCTTCACCCTGCTGAAGGAGCAGCTGGTGGACGTGCTCTCCACGCTGACGCCCCGGGAGGAAAAGGTTCTCAAGCTCCGCTTCGGTATCGAAGACGGGCGCACCCGCACGCTGGAGGAAGTGGGCAAGGAATTCAACGTAACGCGTGAACGCATCCGCCAGATCGAGGCAAAGGCGCTTCGCAAGCTCCGCCATCCCAGCCGCAGCAAAAAGCTGAAGGACTTCTTAAACTGAATTGTTCTGTTATAAAGGCATCTGCCGGTGAATCTTTTCTGATTCATTGGCAGATGCTTTCAATTTTTCCATCTCTACTTGCAGTGTATGTGGCTGCTAAATAGACCGATCCGCGTTTAGGCACGATGAATAAGCCATCCTCTATCCCCTCTCCGTGGACATACAAACAGCGCACAATCGGTATTTCGCCACATTGTTCATCATAACCGAGTAAAAATGACCACTTACCACGCATTTCAAGTGCCAAGGAAACATATTCGGGTGGTGTGATAACCACTTCACCCACGATTTTATATTCCTTTTCATCTGACAGCAAATGCAAACGCGCGGTATCCACAATGCTCTTCGGCCATCTTGCAAAATATACTTTCTCTTTCATATAAAGCACCGCCTTGCATATACTATACACTTAATATGCACTATTTGCAACCAATTGTTTGAACGTAATGAAGATTGTAGAATAGGGGGTGAAATTATAAAGGAGGCAAACAAGATGGCTGATCCCTATTTGAAATACAGAACACGCTTTACCTCTTCTCTGAAGAATGAACTTATTCCGCTTTTTAATAATCTCTCCAGAAAAACGCGCGTCCCCAAAAGCCGCCTTTTAGACGAAGCGATTGAGGATCTTCTCCGGAAATATCACGTGGTCTTGCCGGATACTGACGTGAAAGAAAACTAACACAGCACGCAAAAAATCCCCGACGGATCGTCGGGGATTTTTTGTGCACAGTGGGTGTTACTTACTTCAGCTCCACCTTGGCGCCGGCTTCTTCCAGCTTCTTCTTCAGCTCTTCGGCCTCGTCCTTGCCCAGAGCTTCCTTCAGCGTAGCGGGAGCGCCTTCCACAGCGGCCTTGGCTTCCGCCAGACCCAGACCGGTGATCTCGCGAACGACCTTGATGACCTTGATCTTCTGAGCGGCGTCGAAGCCGGCCAGAACCACGTCAAACTCGGTC
>DBWU01000006.1:6155-6354 GCA_002309395.1 Oscillospiraceae bacterium UBA1230 | reverse complement strand
GAAACGCCGAATTCCTCTTCCAGAGCATGTACCAGCTCGCTCAGCTCCAAAACGGTAAGAGCCTTAACTTCTTCAATAAGGGCAGTGATCTTTTCAGACATTGTCATATCCTCCTGTTTTTTGATGTTGTTTGTTTCGTGTAGGATACCGCTTATTCAGCGGCGGCTTCCCCGGCAGGCGCGCCGTTCTTCTCGGCGAT
>DBWU01000006.1:5899-6118 GCA_002309395.1 Oscillospiraceae bacterium UBA1230 | reverse complement strand
CATGGTACCCAGAACCTGAGCCTGCAATACGGGCAGTGCGGGGATGGAAGCAAGAGACTGGATGGTCGCCAGAGAGATAACTTTCCCCTCCATGAAACCGCCCTTGATCTCAAACTTTCCGTTGAGCTTCTTCGCATAGTCGGCAATCACGCGGGCGGGCGCCACGGGATCATCGTTGCAGATCGCCAAAGACGTGGTGCCGTTGAGCTGATCGTCCAG
>DBWU01000006.1:0-5750 GCA_002309395.1 Oscillospiraceae bacterium UBA1230 | reverse complement strand
AGCTTCTCGGTCAGCGCCGCCACGATTGCCTGCTTTTCGGACAGAACTTTTGCGTTGGGCATGCTTTTGTTTCACCTCCATGAAAATTGTCGGTGCGTTCAAAAAAGGAAACCGTCCTCCCGCCAAAAGACAGGAGGACGGTACAGCATCATCAAAAGATTTTGCCATCCTCGGCAGGATTTACGGCCTTGCGGCCACCTGCTGTCTTTGGAACGCAACGATTATTATATCCGAGGGATCAACTGTTGTCAACCCCAAAGATAACTTTTTTACAGCTGCTTGGCGGCGTTCATCTTCACGCCGGGGCCCATGGTGGAAGCGGCCACGCAGGAGCGGATATACTGGCCCTTGGCNNGCGGCGGCGGGCTTGGCCTTGATGATCGCGCCGATGAGAGCGGCATAGTTCTCATACAGCTTGTCAGCGCCGAAGGACACCTTGCCGATGGGGCAGTGGATGATATTGGTCTTATCCAGACGGTACTCCACTTTACCTGCCTTGACTTCCTTCACCGCCTTCGCCACGTCAGGCGTCACGGTGCCGGCCTTGGGGGACGGCATCAAGCCCTTGGGGCCGAGGACCTTACCCAGACGGCCGACCACGCCCATCATGTCGGGGGAAGCGACCACTACGTCAAAGTCAAACCAGTTTTCCTTCTGGATCTTTTCCACCAGATCCATTTCGCCAACGTAGTCGGCGCCGGCTTCACGGGCGGCGTCCGCCTTATCGCCCTTGGCAAATACCAGAACGCGGGCGGTCTTACCGGTGCCGTTGGGCAGCACGATGGCGCCGCGCACCTGCTGATCGGCGTGACGGGAGTCAACGCCCAGCTTCACGTGGAGCTCTACCGTCTCGTCGAACTTGGCGCTGGCGGTCTTGCAGATCAGCTCCAGACCCTCTTTGGGATCATACTGCACACTGCGGTCGATCTGCTTGGCACTCTCTTTATATTTCTTACCTCTAAACATCTCAAAACCCTCCTTACTCGCCCACGACAACGCCCATGGAACGGGCGGTGCCGGCGATCATGCTCATAGCGGCTTCCAGAGAAGCGGCGTTCAGATCGCGCATTTTCAACTCGGCGATCTTCTGGATGGAGGCCTTGGAGATGGTGGCGACCTTTTCCTTGTTCGGTACGCCGGAACCGGACTCAATGTTGCACTCCTTCTTGATGAGAACCGCCGCGGGAGGCGTCTTGGTGATGAAGGTAAAGGAACGGTCGGCATACACGGTGATCACCACGGGGATGATCAGGCCGGCGTCGTTCTTGGTGCGCTCGTTAAATTCCTTGGTGAAGGCGGCGATATTCACGCCGTGCTGACCCAGAGCCGGGCCAACGGGGGGTGCGGGGGTCGCTTTTGCCGCAGGGATCTGCAGCTTTACATATCCAACAACTTTCTGTGCCATGAAAGGCACCTCCTTTTTTGTAATGTGGTAGCGAGCCGGCGTTCAGCCGGGATCGCTTTTGGCGGGACGCTGTCGCGTCTCTCCCACTTGTGCCGGACTTCTCCGGCGCGGCACAAACGTGCCGTCAGTCCTGTACGACTTCTACCTGGTCCAGCTCCAGCTCCACCGGCGTTTCCCGACCGAACATGGATACCACTACGCGGACCTTGTTCTTCTCCGGCTCGATCTCTTCCACCACGCCTTTGAAGGTAGTCAGCGGTCCGTCGGTGATCTTCACGGTATCGCCCACGTGGTACATCACGATGATCTCGTGCTTCTCCACGCCCAGCGCCGACACCTCGTCCTCTGTCAGCGGAATCGCTTTGTTGGCGGAACCGACAAACCCGGTGACGCCGCGGATGTTGCGGATCAAGTGCCACGTATCGTCGGTCAGCACCATTTTGATGAGTACGTAACCGGGAAACACCTTCCGCTCCACTTCCTTCATGGTACCGCTCTCGGTCACTTCCGTCACGGTTTCCATGGGGATCTCCGTTTTGAGCACCATGTCATGGAGATTGCGGTTTTCTACGGCCTTTTCCACCGCCGCTTTCACGGCGTTTTCATAGCCGGAATAGGTATGCACCACATACCATTTCGCATTTTCAGCCATGGTGGTTCCTCTCAGGCGAACAGGCTGACCAGCGTATTCACTGCCAGCACTGCCACGTAGTCAAAAATCCAGATCACGGCGCCTACCAGCAGTGAGCACAGCAACACCGTTCCCGTATTCTTGGCGGTCGTCTTCGCGTCAGGCCATACGACCTTCTTCAGTTCGCTTCTCATCTCCCGCAGCCACTTGCCGCGGTCTTTTCTGACTTTCTTCTCTTCAGCCATACTGCTTCTTCCTCCCCATCACTTGGTCTCGCTGTGAACCGTATGCTTTTTGCAGAAGGGGCAATACTTGTTCAGTTCCAGCTTGTCCGGGGTATTCTTCTTGTTCTTCATCGTGTTGTAGTTCCTCTGCTTGCACTCGTTGCATCTCAGAGTGATTTTCACGCGCATCTAACGGCACCTCCTTATTTGATTTAGACGCTCCGGCGCGGAGCGCCTGCTGCCTCCCTGCTCTGTCGGCTCCTCCTGCCCGCCCGAAGCGAAAAAGCGCGCAAAAAGAAAACACCCACTCACAGGTAATGACGATTGTAGCACACTTCCCCCATGCGGTCAATCCTTTTTTTACATTTTTTGTATCTTTTTTTACCTTCCGCCCCGCCCGACGGTTGCATGGACCGACAATTTCGTGTATGATAGGAAAAAACGTTCACAGGAGGCGCTCCATGCACATCATGGCTATCGACTACGGCGACGCTCATACCGGCGTAGCCGTCTCCGACGCGTTGCTGACGCTGGCAGGTTTCACCACGGTGATCCACAGCCGCCGGACGGAGGAAGTCCTGGCGGCGCTGGACGAGCTGATCGCGTCCCACGGCGTTACGGAACTGGTGGTGGGTTACCCGAAGAATATGGACGGCACGCTGGGACCCCGTGCGGAAAAATGTGCCGCGCTGGCGGAGACACTGCGTCAACGCACCGGCTTACCGGTCACCCTTTGGGACGAGCGGCGCAGTACGGTAGAGGCGCACGCGATCCTGTTTCAAAACGGCAAAAACGGCAAGCAGCGCAAAAAGATCGTGGACGCGGTGGCGGCAGGCTTACTGCTGGAGGGGTATCTCACCCGGAAACGTCTGGAGGCGCAGTCATGACGGTCTGTATCATCGGCGGCGGCGCCGCAGGCATGGCGGCGGCGATCACCGCCGCGCAGGGCGGTCACCGCGTACTTCTGCTGGAGCGTCAAAGCCGTGTCGGGCGCAAATTGCTGTCCACCGGCAATGGCCGGTGCAATCTCACCAACCGCCACGCCGGGGATGTTTTGCATCATTATCACGGCGCCGATCCCGCCTTTGCCCAGCCTGCTCTCCGGCGTTTCGGCGTAGAGGACACACTGCGCTGGTTTGCCGATCTGGGACTTATGACGGCGGACGAGCCGGACGGACGCGTCTATCCCCGGAGCAACACGGCGTCCAGCGTACTGGACGTTCTGCGCTACGGGCTGGAGCAGTATGGCGTTTGTCTCTGCTCCCCCTGCATCGTGCAGGAAATCTCTGTAAAGGATAACCGCTTTACAGTGCTGGCAGATACCGGCGTTTTCCACGCGGATGCTGTGATTCTCGCCGCCGGAGGCGCCGCAGGCGCCAAGGTGGGCGGCGTGACGGACGGCTACCGGCTGTCACGGGCATTGGGTCACCGGCGCACAGACCTATTTCCTGCTCTCGTGCAGATCAAAACCGATCCCACCTACCCCCGCGCCCTCAAGGGCGTCAAGGCGGAGGCCGCTTTGTGTCTCTGCCGGGGCGATACCCTTCTGGCGCAGGGCGGCGGTGAGATCCTGTTTACGGAATACGGCGTCAGCGGTCCGGCTGTGTTTGATCTGGCGCGAAGCGTTTCGTCGGGCGGCAGTGATCTGACGCTGTGGCTGGATCTGCTGGCGGAGCAGTCGGAGCAGGATACGGCGGCGTGGCTCCGTTGTCGCCGCGACGCTATGTCGAATCGGGAATCGCAGCTGTTGTTCACCGGCGCGCTCCCCGGTCGATTGGGACAGACGGTGTGCAAGGCAAACGGCTTTACAGCGCAGATGGCACAGACGCTGACAGACAGCGACCTTCGGCGCATCGCCCACACGGCGCACCACTTCCCCCTGCCGGTCACCGGCACCTGCGGCTTCGATCAGGCGCAGGTCACCGCCGGCGGACTGCGGACGGACGAGTTTGACCCCTGCACCCTGCAAAGCCGGCTGATCCCCCGTTTTTACGCCTGTGGCGAGGTGCTGGACGTGGACGGCGACTGCGGCGGCTACAATCTCCAGTGGGCCTGGGCCAGCGGACGGCTGGCGGGGAGGCTGTTATGATCCTTGTGCGCGGGCTGAAGCTGCTCCCCGGAGAGGCCTTCGCAAGGCTGCCGGAGCTGGCGGCGAAAAAACTCCGGATCCCCGCGTCGGAGATCCGGGACTGGAAGCTCGTCAAGCGCTCGCTGGACGCGCGCAGAAAGCCGGAGGTCTTTTTCGTCTGCTCGGTCGCCCTCACGCTGCGCGGCGGCGAGGAAAAGCTGATCGCGCGGCTGAAGGACCGCGACGTGCTGGCGTACCGGGAGCCGGCCTATGAGATCCCGCGAATCACCGCGCCGGAGACGCGGCCCGTGGTGGTCGGTTTCGGCCCGGCGGGCATCTTTGCGGCGCTGCTGCTCTCGCTCGCCGGGGCAAGACCGATCGTGCTTGAGCGCGGGCAGGACGCCGCGACGCGCCGGAAGGCGGTCGAGGAATTCCGCGCGGGCGGGCCGCTCGATCCGGAGAACAACGTCCAGTTCGGCGAGGNNGACGGCAAGCTCAACACCGGCACGCACGATAAGCGCATCGCCTGGGTGCTCGAGCAGTTCCGCGACCACGGTGCACAGCCGAGCATCGTCTACGACGCAAAGCCCCACATCGGCACCGACGTGCTGGTGGACGTGGTGCAGAATTTCCGGAAAAGCATCCTCGCCCTCGGCGGCGAGATCCGCTTCGGCAGCCGCATGGAGCGCCTGATCCTGAGGGACGGCGCGGTGGCGGGCGTCGAGGTGCGCGGCCCGGAGGGGCTGTATACGCTGCCCTGCGCGCGGCTGATCCTCGCGGTCGGCCATTCCGCGCGTGATACCTTCCGCGCGCTGCACGGGCAGGGCGTGGCGATGGAGCCGAAGCCCTTTTCGATGGGCGTACGCATCGAGCACAGGCAGGAGACGATCGACCTCGCCCAGTACGGGCGAGCCAGGGACGGCCTCCCCGCGGCGGACTACGCGCTGAACGTGCATCTGCCGGACGGGACGAGCGCGTACAGCTTCTGCATGTGCCCGGGCGGCGAGGTCTTTGCCGCGGCCTCCGAGCCCGGCGGCGTCGTCACCAACGGCATGAGTTATTCCCTGCGCGACGGTGAGAACGCCAACGCCGCGCTGCTGGTGACGCTGCATCCCGGGGACTTCCCGGAGGACGACGTCTTTTCCGGCATGCGCTGGCAGCGGCGCATCGAACAGGCGGCCTACGACTGCGGCGGCGGGGATTACCGCGCGCCCGCGCAGCGCTCCGGCGACTTTCTGGCCGGGAGAGCGAGCGAAGGCCCCGGCGCCGTCGCGCCGAGCTATCGCCCCGGCGTGGTCTGGTGCGACCTGCACGAGGTGCTGCCCGCGCGCATCACGGGCGTCCTCGAGCAGGCGATCCCGGCGCTGGGGAAAAAGCTGCGCGGCTTTGACGACCCGGACGCGGTGCTGACCGCGCCGGAGA
>DBWU01000062.1:259-36450 GCA_002309395.1 Oscillospiraceae bacterium UBA1230 | reverse complement strand
ACCCGAAATTATACCATTTTCCGCATCAAAGCGCAAGTGGTCGCCTCCGGCAAAAAAACGTCCCCCGTCCGGAAACGGGACGGGGGACGGCGGAAAAGGCGTTGCTTACCAGCCGCGGTTACCGAAGAAATAGTTGTAGAAATCCTCCCAGTTGTTCGGGATCTGGCTGTTGCCGCCGCCGTTATCGGGCGTCTCCTCGGCGGAGCCGGTGACCTGAGGCTGGGCGTCAAAGGTGATGGTCAGCGTGATATACTGCCGTTCCCGATACACGGTGAGCGTGGCGGTGTCGCCCGCCTTATAGCTCTTCTTGGCGCGGCTGAGATCCTCCATGGAGGTGATCTCCGTGTCATCTACCTTGGTGATCACGTCGCCCAGCTTCAAACCGGCCTTTTCGCCCGCGCCGCCGGCGATGCTGGAGAATACGAACACGCCCTTGGTGATGTCAATGCCGTACTGCGCCGCCATGGACTCGGTGAGGGTGCCGGCGTTGATCGCCAGATACGCCTTGTCGGATACCTCGCCGTTTTCCATGATATCGGTGATCACCGTCTGCACGTCATCCATGGGGATGGCAAAGCCAAGACCTTCCACGGTGGTGGAGGAATAGCTGGAATACTTGGCGGAGACGATGCCCACCACCTCGCCGTAGAGGTTTACCAGCGGACCGCCGGAGTTACCGGGGTTGATGGAGCAGTCCACCTGGATCATATTGAACGGCGTGCCGTCCACGTTGATGGCGCGGTCGAGGCAGGACACGATGCCCTGACTCATGGAGAAGGTCAGCTCGCCCAGAGGGTTGCCGATCGCCAGCACCGTGTCGCCCACGTTCATGTCGGCGTTGCTGCCCAGCGTTACGGCGCTCAAGCCGGTGGCTTCGATCTTCAAAACGGCGGTATCGTAGTCGCTGTCGCCGCCTACCAGCGAGGCGGTGTAGGTGTCGCCGTTATAGAGGGTGACGGAGATGGAGGCGGCGCCGGAGATCACGTGGTAGTTGGTGACGATATACCCGTCGGCGGTGATGATAAAGCCGCTGCCGGAGGAGGCGCTCTCCACCCGCTGACCGAACACGTTGGTGGAGGTGGCGGAGCAGTTGATGGATACCACGGAATTGACGGTGGCGGCGTATACCTCGGAGGGGGTCATCTGGGTCTGACCGTCTACCCGTTTGACGGAGACCTGTACCGCCTCGCGGCTGCTCTGCTGCACCGTGGCGGTCTTGGCGCCGACAGAGACGGAGCGGTAGAGCGCCGCGCCGCCGTAACCGCAGGCGCCTGCCAGCAGTACGGCCGCCAGCACCAGCGCCGCCACGCGCCAGACGCGGCGTTTCGGGGGTTTGGCGCTCTCTGCCGGAGCGGCGGGGGTATAGTAGCCGCGGTAGTCGTCACGCGGCAGTCCTTCCTCACGGGTGAAGTGATACTCGTTGGACCGGGGGTCAAATTCGTTCGTCATATAGATTCCTCTTTTCCTGTGATGGTACTTGTGGCGGCGGACGGAGTATGGTATCATGTGCCTGACACCGCGCCGCGTGTCCCTTTGTAAGTATTATCATAATCACCAATCTTAAAACAATCTTAAAAAAGCAAAAGTTTTTTTGTTTTTTTTGAACGGAGGAAAAACGATGCTGCGAGTCGATCAGCTCCGGTTGCCGCCGGACGAGCCGGAAGATCTGCTGCGCCTGCGCGCCGCCCGAATCCTGCGCGTGGCGCCGGAGGAGATCCGGTCTTTGACCGTACTGCGTCGCGCTGTGGACGCACGCGCCGGCGTGGAGCTGGTATACACCGTGGCGGTGAGCGTGCCGGACGAGGGACGCATCCTGCGCCGCCCGGACCGGCGCGTATCGCTCTACGCGCCGGAGGAGTACGCCCTGCCTGTGGGCGCCGCGCCGGGAGAGATACGCCCGGTGGTGGTGGGCGCGGGACCTGCGGGGCTGTTTGCCACGCTGGTACTGGCGCGGTGCGGTCTGCGCCCGATCCTGCTGGAACGGGGCGAACGCGTGGAACAGCGCCGACGGGACGTGCTGGCTTTCTGGGGCGGCGGCGCGCTTTCCACGGAGTCCAACGTGCAGTTCGGGGAAGGCGGCGCCGGCGCTTTTTCCGACGGGAAACTGAATACCGGCACCCGTGATATGCGACACCGCTGGATCCTGGAGCAGTTGGTGCAGTGCGGCGCGCCCGCGTCTATTTTGACGGACGCCATGCCCCACGTCGGCACCGACCGGCTGTATCTCACGCTGCAAAACCTCCGCCGCACGCTGACGGAGTACGGCGCGGAGATCCGGTTTTGCCACCGGCTGGACGGCATCACGGTCAGAGGCGGCGCCGTAGACGCGCTGGAGATCACCGCGCCGGAGGGGCGCTACACCCTGCCCGCCAGGCAGGTGGTGCTCTCGCCGGGACATAGCGCGAGGGATACGTTTTCCATGCTGTATCAGCTCGGCGTGCCGATGGAGGCGAAGCCGTTTGCCGTGGGCGTGCGGATCGAGCACCGCCAGGCGGATATCGACGCGGCGCGGTACCACGATTTCGCCTCCCATCCGTGTCTGGGGGCGGCTTCCTATAAGCTGGCGTGTCATCTGCCGTCGGGGCGCAGTGTGTTTTCCTTCTGCGTCTGTCCCGGCGGCGCGGTGGTGGCGTCATCGTCGGAGCAGGGCGGCGTGGTGACCAACGGCATGAGCGAATACGCCCGTGACGGGGAGAACTGCAACGGCGCCCTGCTGGTGAACGTGACGCCGGAGGATTTCGGCGGTACGGATCCGCTGGCAGGCGTGGCGTTCCAGCGCCGGTTGGAACGGGATGCGTTTGCGCTGGGCGGCGGCGATTACCGCGCGCCGTGTCAGCGCGTGGAGGATTTCCTCGCCGGAAGACCGTCCACGGCGCCGGGGCGCGTACTGCCCTCGTACCGTCCGGGCGTGGTCTATACCGACTTGCGCCGATGCCTGCCGCCCTTCGTGGCGGAAAGTATCGCCGAGGCGCTGCCGCTTCTGGCACGGAAGCTGCCGGGCTTTGCCCGGGGCGACGCGCTGTTGACAGCGGTGGAGAGCCGCTCCTCCTCACCGGTGCGGATCTTGCGAAACGAAGAGGGCGAGAGCCGGTTGCGGGGACTGTATCCCTGCGGCGAGGGCGCCGGATACGCCGGCGGTATCCTCTCCGCCGCGGCGGACGGAATGCGCGCGGCGGAGCGCATCGTATCGGGGCCGGCGCGCTGACGGTGTTGGCAGGTTTTCGCAAATTTATCGCTTTATGCTTGACAGGTTTGTGCATAGCGTATAAAATAGACGAGGATTATTATTGAATAGGTTAGGGGACCCGTTCGATTATTTTCTATCGACACACGGAAAAAACCGTCGTGATACACCAAACTGTTGAGAGGAGACCAATGACAATGGATCTGTGGATCGCCATCGCAATGGCGGCCGCGGCGCTTGTGGTTGGCTACCTCGCTTGTATTCTCATCCAGCGGCAAAGGGCGAAAGGCAACGAGCGGAAGATCGCCAACGCCGAGGAGGAAGCATTGCGCATCGTCAACGATGCCATCAAGACTGCCGAGAGCAAAAAGCGGGAAGCTTTGGTGGAAGCCAAGGAGGAGATCCTGCGCTCCCGGAATGAATACGAGAAGGAAGTCAAGGAGCGCCGCGCCGACCTGCAAAAGCAGGAACGCCGGTTGCAGCAAAAAGAGGAGAACATCGACCGTAAGACCGAAGCCATCGAGCACAAAGAGGAGCTGTTGGCTGAAAAGCACGCCGCGCTGGATAAGGAGCAGGAGGAGATCCGGCTCATCAAGCGCAGTCAGACCGAAATGCTGGAGCGGATTTCCGGCTATACTGCCGAACAGGCGAAAGCCTATCTGATCGAGCAGTTGGAGTCGGAAGTGACCCACGAGGCGGCGCTGAAGATCAAGGAAATCGAAGCGCGCGCCAGAGAGGAAGCCGACCAGCGCGCCCGCGACATCGTCGCCACCGCCATCCAGCGGTGCGCTACCGATCATGCCGCCGAGATCACCGTCAGTGTGGTTCCCCTGCCCAATGACGAGATGAAAGGGCGCATTATCGGCCGCGAGGGACGCAATATCCGTACCATCGAGACGCTGACCGGCGCCGATCTGATCATCGACGATACGCCGGAAGCCATCACCGTGTCCTGCTTCGAGCCGGTGCGCCGGGAGATCGCCCGGGTGGCGCTGGAGAAGCTGATCGCCGACGGACGCATCCACCCCACCCACATCGAGGAGATGGTGGAGAAGGCCCGCCGGGAAGTGGACGCCGTGATCCGCAGCGAGGGCGAACGCGCCGTGCTGGAAACCGGCGTGCGGAGCCTGCACCCGGAACTGCAGAAGCTGCTGGGTAAGCTCCATTACCGCACCAGCTACGGACAGAACGTGCTGCAGCACTCCATTGAGGTCAGCCATATCGCCGGCATGATGGCGGCGGAGCTGGGCGCCGACGTACACGCCGCCAAACGGGCAGGTCTTCTGCACGATATCGGCAAGGCGCTGGACCACGAGTTTGAAGGCACCCACGTGGCGCTGGGCGTGGAGTATCTGCGTAAGTACAAAGAGAAAGAGGACATCATCCACGCGGTGCAGGCGCACCACGGCGACGTGGAGTGCAAGACACTGGTCGCCTGTCTCGTGCAGGCGGCTGACGCGATCTCCGCCGCCCGCCCCGGCGCACGGCGCGAGAATCTGGAGAACTATATCAAGCGTCTGGAGAAGCTGGAGGAGATCACCGGTACCTATCCCGGCGTGGAAAAGAGCTACGCCATCCAGGCCGGCCGCGAGGTGCGCGTGATGGTGCGCCCCGACCAGGTCAGCGAGGACGAAATGGTGATCCTGGCCCGTGAGCTTGCCAAGCGGATCGAAAACGAGCTGGAGTACCCCGGACAGATCAAAGTCCACGTTCTGCGTGAGACCAAAGTCGTGGAGTACGCCAAGTAAAAAAAGAGAAAAACGCCGACTCACGCGAGTCGGCGTTTTTTTGACGCATACAAGCCAAAATGGGGGGCGCTTAGCGGCAGAGCATTTCGTAGTAGGGGAGCGCGTCAAATCCGGCGCGGCGGTACACGGAGATGGCGTTTTCATTTTCCTCCTCCGCTTCCAGGCGAAACACGGCGTCAGGATAGCACGCTTGGAGATGGCGAATGAAAAACGAGGCAAGACCGCAGCCCCGATGCGCCGGCAGAACGTAAATGTCCTCAATCCACACGCAGCGCCGACCAAATTCGGTGCTGAAACTGTGGGCAATCATGCCATAGCCGGCTGTTTGTCCGTCATGGAGAAGAATAAACCCGTCGGCAAAGGGACTGTCGCCGGTACACGCGGCAATATCGGCGTCAAAAATCTCGTCCGAACCGTTTGTCATCACCGCGTCAGACGCGTAAAAAACGCGCATCATCTCTTTCACGGCGGTGGCGTCCGCAGGGGTCATGGCACGAAGGGACAGCATGGCAGGATTCTCCTTTCACGCCGCCGTCTGGCAGGCGGCGGTTTTCTGCACCTGTGCAGTATAACACTTTTTCCCATCACTTGCAAGAGACGCGGGAGAAGGAGAGACAAAAAGCTGTCTTTTTTGTGATTTTACTGTTGACAAACGGAACGTGGACTGATAAAATATACGAGCCGCTTTGAATGGGCAAATAAGCGTCAGCTCTGTCTGACCGCCCCCGACAGCGAGTCCGTAATAAAGGAAAGGCAGGTGCAACAAGGTATGCAGGCAATCATTCTGACCGGCGGCAAGCAGTACAACGTCTCCGAGGGCGATACGCTGTTCATCGAAAAGCTGGACGCGCAAGCCGGTGACGACGTGGTATTCGACCGCGTGCTCGCCATCGTGGACGGCGAGAACACCAAGTTCGGCACTCCCGTGGTGGAGGGCGCGAAGGTGGACGCCAAGGTGGTCAAGAACGGTAAGGGCAAGAAGATCCGCGTGTTCAAGTATACCCCCAAAAAGGGTTACCGGAAACGCCAGGGTCACCGTCAGCCCTACACCAAGGTCGAGATCGGCAAGATCACGTTTTAACGGCGCAATATGACAAGCGTAACGTTTCACACGGAAGAATCCCGCATCACCGGGTTTGATGCGGCGGGGCACAGCGGCTATGCCGAAACGGGCGCGGACATCGTCTGCGCCGCCGTGACCAGCGCGGTGCGGCTCACGGAAGCCACCGTCAACGAAGTGCTGGGTCTTTGTGCCTCGGTCAAAGTCGACGAACGCTCCGGCACCATCTCCTTCCGTCTGCCCGGCGGACTGTCCCCCACGGCGGAGGCCGCCTGCCAGGCGCTTATGACGGGTTTGATGGTGTATCTGGCGGAGCTCCACGGCGAATACCCGGACAACATCGAAGTGCTGGAGGCGTAAACGCCTTCTTCGTCCCTCGATCATCTTTAAGAAAGGATGGTACTGACAGTATGCTGTACATTGGTCTGCAATTCTTTGCCCATAAAAAAGGTATGGGTTCCACCAAGAACGGCCGTGATTCCGAGTCCAAGCGCCTGGGTCCCAAGCGCGCCGACGGACAGTTCGTTCTGGCGGGCAATATTCTGGTGCGCCAGCGCGGCACCCACATTCACCCCGGCAAGAACGTAGGCATCGGAACCGACGATACCCTCTTTGCCAAGGCGGACGGCGTGGTGCGCTTTGAGCGCTGCGGAAAGGACCGCAAGCAGGTTTCCGTCTATCCGGCGGAGTAAGCGGTATCAGAATAACAGGTCGCTACGAAACGCGCCGCCCTATGAAAACAGGGCGGCGCGTTTATTGCGGAGTCAGCGGAAAAAAGACAGGGTCAAAACACCTGCGGCCGCTCGTCGAACGCCATGTCCTTTACGGCGCGGCGGAGCTGGTCGATGGAGGTCAGGCGCTGACGCTGTAACTGCTCCTGCGTTTTGGGAGAGAGCGAGTAGAAGTAGGCATAGGCGGCGCTGTCGTGGTTGAGAAGGTCGGTCAGATCGTGATAATACATAGTAAAAAACTCCTTTCCGCCGTTAGTTTGGCGAAAAGGAGTTTTGCTATACATGGGAAATTCAGCGCTGATATTCAAATTCCAGATCGTACAGGGAAACGATATCCCCGTCCCGGATCCCCATTTCCTCCAGACGGTCGAAAAGACCGGAGGCACGGAGCTGTTTATCAAAATACATCCGGCTTTCATAGTCGGAAAAATTGATATTCGCCATCAACCGGCGAAGCCATTCGCCCTCCACCAGCCACGTTTCATCCTGACGCTGGATATGCAGAGGCTCGGACAGATCCACCTGGGGCGGACGCTCCACGTATTCCGGGGCGTAGGTGGTCACCGGCGGCAGGGTGGACAGCGCGGCGGCGATATGCGACACCAGCTCCCGCGTGCCTTGATGGGAGGCGGCGGAGAGCGTTAAAAAAGGATATCCCAGCGACTCGGCGCGGGCGCGGAGCGCCTCCACCGGCGCGGGATCGGTGACAAGATCCATCTTATTGGCGACCACGATCTGAGTCCTTGTTGCCAGCTCGGCGCTATACCGGCGCAGTTCGGCGTTGATGGCGTCAAAGTCCGCCACGGGATCCCGCCCCTCGCTGCCGGAGGCATCCACCAGATGCACCAAAAGCCGGCAACGGTCGATGTGCCGGAGGAAATCATGCCCCAGACCGGCACCCTCGCTGGCACCCTCAATGATGCCGGG
This sequence comes from Oscillospiraceae bacterium UBA1230, assembly GCA_002309395.1. Lineage (GTDB taxonomy): Bacteria > Bacillota > Clostridia > Oscillospirales > Oscillospiraceae > Vescimonas. The sequence continues at coordinate 28,800 of DBWU01000062.1, read as the reverse complement.
GATATCCGCCATCACGAAGCTGACGCCCTCGTCCACGTACACCACGCCCAGATTGGGATAGAGGGTGGTGAAATGATAGTTGGCGATCTTGGGGTGCGCCTTGCTGACCACGCTCAACAGCGTGGATTTCCCCACGTTGGGAAAGCCCACCAACCCCACGTCCGCCAGCAGCTTCAGCTCCAGCAGCACGTCGTAGCTCTGCCCCGGCAGCCCGGCTTTGGCGAACCGGGGTACTTGCCGGGTAGGCGTGGCAAAATGCCGGTTGCCCCAGCCGCCGCGACCGCCCTTGCACAAAACGAAGGGCGCGTCGTCCGACATATCCTTGATGATCTCGCCGGTTTCAGCGTGACGCACCAGCGTCCCCCGTGGGACGCGGATGGTGAGACTGGCGCCGTCCCTGCCGGATTTGCGGCCGCCCTGACCGTCCATGCCGTTTTCCGCCGTATATTTGCGCTTATAGCGAAAGTCCATCAGGGTGGACATATGATCGTCCACCTGCAAAATGATGGAGCCGCCGTTACCGCCGTCACCCCCGTCGGGACCGCCGGCGGCGACGTATTTTTCCCGGTGAAACGCCACCGCGCCGTTGCCGCCGTTACCGGCGCGGCAGGTGATGCGCGCCTTATCGATAAATTCCGTTGCCATTGTCGTTATCCTCCCGGACGAACCCGTCCTGCGTGTATTGTAGCCAAAAACCGCGGCGCCGTCAAGGGTCCGCGCCTATTGCCGACGGGCGGTGCGGTAGTCGTCGCCCGGTCGCCAGAAAGGGCAATCCCGCGTTTGGGAGGCAACGAACCGCGCCATATCGTCCTCGTCCAGCGCCGCATCGCAGAAATAGTCGTCGTATTCCTCGTCATATTGGTAGAACTGGCAGTTTTCGCACCGATCCATGAGCCACCGCCCCCTTACCGCTTTATTGTGCCAGCTTTGGAAGCGCCTGTCAAGGGCGTTGCATTCGGCGGTGAAATCGGGTACAATGGGAGCAAAAGATCCTTTGAAACGGCGCGAGGAAGTTTTCTATGAACGTTGCAGGTATTATATGCGAATATAACCCGTTTCACGCAGGGCACGCGTATATGATCGGGGAGCTTCGCCGCCGCGGCGCGGACGCCGTGGTGTGCGCCATGAGCGGCCATTTCGTCCAGCGTGGCGAGGCGGCGGTGGCAGGAAAGGCGGCACGGGCGGAGATGGCGCTGCGGTGCGGCGCGGATCTGGTGTTCGAGATCCCCACGCCCTGGGCGGCATCGTCCGCCGAGACCTTTGCCAGGGGCGGCGTGGCGATCCTGCGCGCCGCCGGCGTGGTCACGGAGCTGGCCTTTGGCAGTGAAAGCGGCGATCTGGCGGCGCTGGAGGCGGTGGCCGGGGTCCTTGACAGCGAGGCGTACCGCCGCGCCCTTTCCCGGCAGGGGGAGGAGCTGCCCTTTGCCGTGCGCCGTCAGGCGGCTGTGGGCGCGCTGTTGGGGGAGCGGTACGGGGCGCTGTTGGAGCGACCCAACGACATTTTGGCGGTGGAATATCTGCGCGCCCTCGCAGGCAGCGCCATCCGCCCGGTGGCGATCCGGCGGCGCGGCGCCCAGCACGACGGCGAGCTCTGTGACGGCGTGCCGTCCGGCGCGCTGCTGCGGCAACTGCTTTACCGGGGGGAGACGGACCAGGCGCTCGGTTTACTGCCGAGCGAGGCGGCGGAGATATTGCGCCGGGAGATCGAGGCAGGACGCGCCCCGGCGCGGACGGCAAATGGTGAACGGGCGGTGCTCGATCACCTGCGGCGGATGGACGAGGAGGCGTTTGCCCGGTTTGACGGCGGCGGCGAGGGACTGTATCACCGGTTTTACCGCGCCGTGCGCCAAAGCGGCAGTATAGAGGAGCTGTTGGCACAAGCCGCGACGAAACGGTACCCCGCAGCGCGGTTGCGGCGGATGATGCTCCATGCGTGGCTGGATCTGCCGCCGGCAGGGAAGAGCGTGCCGTATCTGCGGCTTTTGGCCGTCAGCGCCACCGGCAGGGAAGTTCTGCGCCGGATGGAAAACGCGCCGGTTTTGACCAAGGCGGCGGACGTGGACAGGCTGGGAGCGGAAGCGGCGGCGCTGTTTGCCCGGGAGGCGCGGTGGAGCGATCTCTATGCGCTGGCGTGCCCGGTGCCGCCGCCGTGCGGCGAGGATTGGCGCATCACGCCGGTAGTACGGGAGGATTGAGCGATCAACAGAAACGAAACACCCTGCAGCGGAGCGATCCGCGGCAGGGTGCGTTGCTGTGCAGGGGGAGATCGGGGGAAAATACGAAGGGGAATGTGGGGGAAAAAACGAAAGAAATACGGGGGAGCCTGCGGCGCCCTACTTTCTCCGGCAGCGGAGAAAGTAGGCAAAGACGCCGCGCGAAACCCATGGTTTCACGGCTTCCTTTCCGCGGTCGGTGTGTTATTGTATGAGCGCTGCGCCGCGGGGCGGGGGAATTGCAAGATATGCCGGTGACGAAGGATACTGCATCTACCGTCGCGCAAAAAGGGGCGCTCGGCTCTGTCGCGGAGGATTGGTGCGTGGGGGAGTGCGGTTTGGACGTTGGGGACGATGCAGGGGGGGCGGCTGATGACAGCCGCCCCCCTGCGTGGAATGCTATGAAGACGCGGGAGTTAAACCGCTTTCCGGCGCAGAAGAAGCGCTGCGGCGGTCAGCGAGAGGGCGGCGGCAAGCAGCCAGACCACAACGCCGGTATCTCCGGTATTGGGAGAGGTCAGCGCGCCTTTCACCGTCAGGGAGGCGGAAACCTGCCCGTCGTCAAAGAGGACGGAAACGGTGTGGGCGCCGTCGGAGAGGGTGCGAAGGTACGACGGCTGGAAGGTGAGGATCAGACTGCCGGAGCGGACGGAATAGTTGGCGGCGGGAACGACCTTGCCGTCCATCAGCACGCCGACAAAGTGGTCGAGTGTGGCGGCGTCATCCTCCTGCCGGACGACGGTGACGGTCAGATCCGCATCGGAACCGCCGTTCCATTTCCATACGGGCGTTGCCTGCTCTTCGGCGCCGGCAACCTGATAGTCGCTTCTCTCACGGATCACCAACGTGCCGCCCTGTTCGCTGGTCGTGAGGACCCGGTCATACCAGACGTCCTTTTTCACCGAATGGAAGCTGACCACCAGCGGCAGCTCCAGCAGGCTCACCACACTGTCGGGATCGCCGGCGGTTTCCACATGGCGGAGGGGCAGGACGAACGCGTTGCTCTCATTCAGCTCGATCAGCGCGGCGCCCTCGCCGATGTCACTGCCGGAGCCGATATACGCCTTGTCGAAGGAGGTACTGCCCATGGTCAGCACCAGCTCCGTTTTGTAGTTGTTGGAGTTGACGCCGCCCACGGTGTGCAGCGCCGCGCCGGATACCTTGAACATCTTGACCTCGTTGGTCACCGCCAACGGCAGTACATCTTCCCAGTCGCCCACCGTCAGGGTCTGCGCCTCGTAGTCGATGACGAACTGACGGGGGTAGAAGGCACGCGCGAGGGGGCTCTCGCCCTTCTCGTATTTGGCGAGATAGGAGCCGGAGATGGAGACCGCCGGCACAACGGTCTGATCCTTTGCCAGCGGCAGCGCGAACTCATACTTGCCGCTGCCGTTGACCGTGCCGCTGATCCAGTTTTCCCGCCGGTCGCCGTTCGCCACGGCCTCCTCGTATGTGCCGGGGAACAGATTGCGGTACGAGGCGCCGTTCAGCGCCACCACGAGATACAGCTGCTCGCCACGGGTCTGCAGTGAGGCGCTGACCGCCTTGAACATATTGGTGGTGTTGGTGACGGTCAGCTCCGTGCCGCTGGCGACAAGGTCGCCGCCGCCGGGAATCTGCCCGCCGTCGCCGGAGCCGGTGGCGGAGGGCAGCTCGGTAGACGTGCTGGTTTTTTCAAGGGCGCCGAGGGTGAAGTAGTAGTCCGCGTTCTTGCCCTTATACCATTTGCCGGCGTTGGCGGAGCTGCCCGAGCTGTCGGTATAATCGGCGCGATAGCGCAGGGTATAGACGATGACGCCGCCGTTGCCAATGGCGTCCAGCAGCGCGGTTTTTGTAAGGGGCGCGGCAAACGTATAGCCGCTGACGGTGTCGTTGTCCATCACGGGGATACCCTGCACGCCGGAATCCGCCGTCAGTCCGTCGCTGTGCGCCGCCAGGATCATCCGGTCGTACCGGTTGGTGGTGCTGGTGACCACCAACCACGCCTGATCGCCGTTGACGACCACGCGATAGTCGTTGGTAAACTTGAACATGCTCAGGCTGGACGTAAGGCTCGCCGGGGTATAAGTGCCGTCGTCAAGCGCGGCGGGAAGCGCCAGTGCCGGCACCGCGGCGCCCAGCGTCAGCACCGCGATCAAAAGCAGTGCCGAGAGTGTTTTCATCAGGTGTTTCATAGTGTTCCTCCTTTTATTTTGACCCTTGTGACAGGGTTTACGTACGCAACAGTCCCAGAGAAGCCGCCCGGTCCAGCAGTCTGGCGATATGCCGGTTATGCGTTCCGATCGGCGTGCCGGTATAGAGTACGGTATGGCACGAGCGCATGGCGTCCTCCGCCGGGAGGTAGAGATCCTCGCCCACCGGCTCAAACGGCGGCGCGGAGAAGACACGCCCGGCAAGACTCCGGGCAACGGCATAGTCCACGTCGTTGGTATAGAGGATCCCGGTGTAAAAGGGGCGTCCCTCCCGCTGGAGACGGCGGAACGCGGCGGCGCCGGTGCCGCCGCCGGAGATCACGAACACGTCCGGCGTACCGGGGGGCGGCGGCAGCTCCACGCTGCCGAAGGTGATGTTGTAGGACGCGGGCGCAATACCGTACAGCGGCGCGAGCACGTCCTCCCGGAAGATCTCCTCCGGCGTACCGAAATGCTCAATGGTCTCGCCGCGAACGCACATCACTTTGTCGGAGATCTTCTGCGCCAGATCGATCTCGTGGAGGGAGAGGATCACGGTGATGCCCTTTTCCTTCGCCATGGCGCGTAAAATGCTCAACAGCTCCAGCTTGTGGCGGATATCCAGAAACGAAGTGGGCTCGTCCAGCACCAGGATCTCCGGCTCCTGACACAGGGCGCGCGCCAGCAGGATCCGCTGGCGCTGTCCGTCGCTGACGGCGGCGAAATCCCGCTCCGCCAGATCGGCGGCGTGTACCTGTTCCATGGCGTCCAGCACCTTCTGCCGGTCCTGCGGGCGTAAGACGCCCAGAAGGTCGGTGTAGGGATAACGGCCCGACGCCACCACGTCGTAACAGGTCAGAAGCTCGCCCCGGATCCGGTCGGTCAGCACCACCGCCATCTGCCGGGACAGGGAACGGTAGCTCATGGCGCCCACGGAGGCGTCGGCAATATAGCTGTCGCCCCGCAGGGCGGCGAGGTGCCGGGTGATGCTCTTTAAAATGGTGGATTTGCCCGATCCGTTGGGGCCGATCAGCGTCAGGATCTCGCCGCGCCGGAGACGGATCTCAATATCGCGGATCAGCGGCACGCCGTTGTAACCCACCGTCAGATCCGAGGTGCGGAAATAGTAACCGTCCATACCGCCGCCCCCTTTACAGTTTGCCGCCGTGCCGCTTCAGCAGCATCACGATGACCACCGGCGCGCCGAACAGCGCCGTCACGGTGCTGATGGACAGCTCTACCGGCGCAAAGGCGGTGCGGGCGATATAGTCGCAAAACAGGCAGAATACGGCGCCGCCGAGGAAGGACGCGGGGATCACTACCAGCGGCTTGGCGGTTTTGAGCAGCAGCTTCACAAGATGCGGCACCGCGATGCCCACAAAGGAGATGGGGCCGGCAAAGGCGGTGACACAGCCGGCGATCAGGCTGGAGAGCAGGATCAGCACTACGCGGAAGTGCTTTACGTTTACACCCAGACTCTGGGCGTAGGATTCGCCCAACTGATACGCGCCGATGGGCTTTGCCAGCAGGAACGTCGCCGCAAAGCACGCCGCGATGAGCAGCGAGAAGAACCGCACGTCCTCCCACTTGGTGCCGGAGAAGCTGCCCTGCGCCCAGGTGTGGAGATTCACGATGTCCGAATCCTTGGCGAAGGTGATAAGAAACTCCGTAACGGCGGAGCAGATATAGCTGATCATAATGCCAGCCACCAGCAGCATGGACATCTGCCGGATGGAACGCGCCGCCAACAGCACGAAGCCCATCGCCGCCAGCGCGCCGGCAAACGCCGCCGCCACCAGCAGCCACGAGGAGAAGGAGGGGGCAAACCGCAGCGCCGTGATCATGCTGACCGCCACCGCCAGCTTGGAGCCGGAAGAGATGCCCAGCACGAAGGGACCGGCGATGGGATTGGAGAAAAACGTTTGCATCAAAAAGCCGGACAGTGCCAGACCGCCGCCCAGTACCGCCGCGGCGATGATCCGGGGCAGACGAAGTTTCCAGATGATATTCACCTGTGTGACGTCGCCCTCGCCGGTCAGCAGGATGCGGACGATGTCGCCCACGCCGATGCGGACGCTGCCGGAATTGATGTTCCACACCGTCAGCGCCAGCGCCGCCGCGATCAGCCCGGCAAACACAGCGGCGTAGCGGGTGCGTCGCGTGATGGATTTTTCGGAAAGCGCCGTTCCCATGGCGGTCTCCTTCCTACTGTAATTTGAAAATATACGTCATATCCCGCTCCGACGGGGCGCCGGTGAAGATGGCGTTCATCTCCTCGATGATGGTGCCCATCTTATCGGTCTGCTGGAACATGCTCTGGGTGGTACACCAGACGTTCCCGTCCCGTACCGCCTTGAGATCGGACAGCACCGGGTTCAGCGCGAGAAACTCCTCCAGCGAGCGGAGCTGGGAGGCGATGGAGCAGTTGTAGATCACGATATCCGCTTGGGCGGCGGAGGCGTAGAACTCCTCCATGGTCATGTTCACACTGCTGAGCTTGCTGTCGTCCTCCAGACCCAGGGTAGAAAAAATATATTCGCCGCCGGCAATGCGGATCATCGCCGGAACGTAGCCGTTGGCCTTGTAGGTCACCACACTGCCGCCGGAGCTGACGTAGAAGAACGCCACCGTTTTGCCGGTGTCCGCCAAGCCGTCCAGCGCCCGGATCTTATCGGCTTCGGCGTTGAACAACGCCACCGCCTCCGCCTCCTTGCCCAACAGCGCGCCGTAGACCTTGATCCACTCGGTGCGGCCCAGCGGGTGGCTTTCGTAGCTGGAACGCTCCACCATGGCGGGGATCCCCAGCTCGATCAGCTTCTCTTTTACCTCCGGGTTGTGGAGGATCATGGTGGATTCCACCGCCAGAGAGCACCCGCCGTCCAGCAGCATCTCATAGTCCGGGGCGCTGTATTTTCCGGCGTATTGCACACGGCCTTCCTCCAGCGCCCGGACGGCATTTTCCGTGTACCAGTCCCGACTGCCCACGAAGGAGATCGCGTCCAGCGCGTCCATCGCGTCAAAAAGCGCCATGGCGGAGGTCGCCGCCAGGTAGATGCGCTCCAACGGCTGACGGATCACTATCACATCCGCGTCCAGACCCTTCGGCTCCGCCTTGCCCTCCGGCACCACCAGCAGCCGCTCGCTGCCGAAAATGTCGATGAGGGTATAGCCGCCCTTATAGTGGTAAACGGCGAATTGATCGGCGTAGGCGAGGGGCAGGGTATCCGTATAGACCAGATCCCCCACCGCGGGCGCGCCGCCGGCGTCGACTCTGCCGCCGCAGGCGGTAAGAGACAGCGCCGTGAGAAGCGCCAGACCCCACGAGAGGAGACGGCGCGGCCGGAAATCACGCTTCATCGGAATTGCTCTTTCTGCGGCGCAGCAGCAGGTACGCGCCGCCGCCCAGCACGATCACGCCGCCGGCGGCGATGGCGATGATCGCCGGAACGGACAGTGCGCCGGAGGAGGATTCGCTCTCCGGCAGCGCGCCGGTGGTCAGCACGTCGCCGTCCAAAGCGCCGTCGTCCGTTTCCAATATGACCATCTCTTCGTCCGCCGTTTCCGGATCGATGAATTCCTCATCCTCCGGCAGTGGGGCGTCCTTCGGCGTGTCGTCCTCCTGCGCCGGCTGGGAGACAGAGGAGCTGCTTTCGCTGACGGTGGGAATGGCGGACACGTTCAGATGAAGGGTGTAGTCCACCACGTGTTCACTGGACATGGCGGTGGTGTTGGCGCTGACCGCCATCCGCGCCGGATCCGTTACGGGGACACGGTAGAAGGAACAGGTTTTGGCGTTTGCGTCCACCTGGGCGGTATAGCGCACGCCGTTATATTCCATCCACTCCACCGAGGGCGTATCGCCGCCGGGCTTGCTCATGACAAGATCGGCGTACAGTACGCCGCCCTCCACCGTAACGGCGACGGGGGAGTTCCACACGATCCGCCCGGTGCCGCCTTCAAAGGTCAAGGACGCCGTATAGGAGCCGTCCTCATACACCGTGGCGGCAAAGGCGGCGGGAATGGCGGCGCACAGCAGCGCCAGCGCGGCAAACAGAGCGACAAAGGTGCGTTTCATCACGTTCATAAAAAGATCCCTCCTCAAAATGATACAAAGAAAACACGCCCGCTTCCCGGAGGAGCAGACGCGCCGAACGATCTGCACGGAACTTGTGCAGAAAGCGGTATTGCGGCGTTCGCCCTTCCCGGAGGCTTGAACCACTTTTTCAGCAGGTTTCCTGACTTACGGATCGTCGCGTGCGACAGCGCCTTCTCATGTCCACAGACACAATGGCGTGCTGCTGTCACACTCCCCGTTCACAGTGACCGGATCGCTCGGGATTTGCACCCGATTCCCTCTTCCATCGGCGCGGACGCGCCGAAGCACTGAAAAACATTGTCTATGCACATTATAGCAAGGCAACCCCCGATTTGCAAGAGGGAGTGGGGTGAAAAAATGGCAGAAAAAGACCCCGTCGCGCCACAGAGACGAAACGGGGTCTTGCAGAATCAGGAGACAGCATCAGGGAGCCGTCGTCGGGCCGGATACCATGACCATGTGGTCATACCATTTGCCCTTGGTACCCAGGATCGCGCAGGGAAACTCCCGATCAAGGTATGGCACAGGCAGATCGAAACCGAACACCTCTTCACCGGTGCCGTCGTCATAGGTGACAGGGTCCAGCGTAGGTTCAATGAGGAGCGCGCCGTCTTTCCGCGCGTCCTCCGCCGTGCCGGAAAAGAGATTCACAATATTCTTGGAGGGCATGGTGATGTGAACGGACATCCGCCCCCGATCCACCGTCAGAACCGCTGTGCCGTGGCAGACTTCGTTGACGTGGAACATGGAGCTGTCCGTGGAAAACACCACGGTATACGTCCCGTCTGCCAGTGTGTCGCTGTTGTTGCCGCATCCGGCGCAAAGGATACAAATCCACGCCGCCAGCAGGGAAAGACACAGCGCCCGAAGACACAGATCGCGGCGCATCATTTGCTCAGCGTATCCAACGCGGCGCGGGTGTGAGCAACGTACAACGACTGCACCGCGGCAATGCGGCCCAGACCGGCGATCTGGGTGTCGATCTTGTCAAACTTGCCGCTGGCGGTGAACATGCTGACCCAGGAATCTTCATCCTCGCCTGCCATATCGTTGTTGGCGTGGTCGCCTGCCACCACCATCAGCGGACGCAGTACGACGGATCTGTAACCGGCGGCATACACGGCTTCGATCACCGCCTCACAGGAGGTCTCCTCCGGCTCGCCCTCCACGGTGCCGATGAAAACGTTCCGATAGCCCAGAGCGTTCATCTGCGCCTGCATCTGGGAGTATGACACCTTGGCGGTATGAGAAGTGCCGTGCCCCATGAAAACGAAGGCGACGCCTGCGGCATCGGCTTGTTCCAAAGAGGCATAGCCGGCATCCTTGAAGGCTTCAGCGGTCACCGCCTTTGCCACCGCCTCCTTGTCCGCGTTGATGGCGGACGCGTCAGCGCCCACGGCGCCCAGCAAAGGCTCGGCAATGACAACGGAGGCGAACTTGTCCTGATAGGCCTCCACAGCCTGAACCAGCTCGTCATACTCGGCACCGTGCATCAAGTGGGTGGGTTGGATCACCAGACGCTCCACACCGTTTGCCACGGCACGATCCAGCGCCTGCTCCACATTGTCGATCTTCTCCCCGTCGCGGGCTTGTACGTGGTTGATGATGATCTGTGCAGTGAAAGCACGGCGCACGCTCCAATCGGGATATTCGCTCTGCAGAGCGTCCTCGATCCCCTTGATGTCCAGCGCACGGCTATCATTGAAGGAGGTGCCGAAGCTAACGACTAAAAGCTCGTTCTTACCGATCTCATCGCCGTTGCGGGGATCGTCCTTGGACGCGTCGCCCGTATCGCGACCGAAATAATCGGGATCTGCCTCCTCGCCTTGGACCAATTCCTTTTGCGCGTCGGTCAGCTTGTCCCAGGCGGCTTTGGCGGCGGCACACTGCTCGTCGGTCTTATCGGTGCGCTCCTGCACGTAAATGGCATCGATCAAAGCGGCGACCTCATCGGCCAGCTCTTGATCGGTGGGGGTGTCGGTCTGCTGACCGGCGCCGCCTTGTCCGCAGGCAACCAGTGCCAGCAGCATGACGGCGGCCAGCGCAGAGGCAATCAGTTTACGGTGTTTCATGTGTTTCGTCCTTCTTTCGTTTTTATATCTGTACATGGCTTTGTGCCGTGACAGCAAAAGAATAACCGCCTGCGGACAACTCCACAGGCGGAAAACGGCGCACCAAGAGCAAGACAAAGCGGTTTTCACCTGTCTTACACGTCTCTATCCGCCGCTCCGGAGATCCGCAGAGCTGAACGCATTCGCCCGGCAAGGGGGCAAAGAAGCAGGAAAGTATTCTGACTGATCGCGGCGGAGAGACTCCGGCGCACAGACGCCTTCCCGGTTCCCCAGTGGCATTTTGCCTGCGCTGACGCGAATCACAGCAACGGCCTTGCGCGGGATTTGCACCCGACTTCCAATACCTGCTTCCGATATTCTGCTATGCCCTTATATAGCACGAAAAAACGCGTTTGTCAAGATTCCGCCGTTCCTCTTGACAAAACGGCAGATAACCGCCTATAATCACGGTAACAACGTAGTGGGTAAGAAGGGTGCAATCCCCTCGCAAGTGCGTTACCGTGACAGCCGGGTTCCACGTTTTCCATTCCTTTGCGGACACCGAAGGAGTTGGCGCATCCGTCCCGTTGGGCGGCGTTTGCGGTACTTCCTCCGGCGCGTTCGCGTTCCGGAGGTTTTTTTATGGAGTTGATACGAAGCGTTAACGGCCGTCTGATGCGCTGCGGCTATACCACCGGCAGTTGTGCCGCGGCGGCGGCGCGGGCGGCGACGGAGCTGCTGCTCACCGGTAAAAGTCCGCAGAGCGTATTATTGACCGCGCCGGACGGCACCGCTTTGACGATGGAGGTGCAAAAGGCGCAGTATGCGCCGGAGCGCGCCGTGTGCGCCGTGCGGAAAGACGCCGGGGACGACCCGGACGCGACGGACGGTATTTTGATCTATGCCGCGGCGCAGCGGCAGGATCGGGGCGTTACGGTCTGCGGCGGTGAGGGGGTAGGCGTGGTGACCAAGCCGGGACTCGATCAGCCGGTGGGCGCCGCCGCCATCAACTCCGTTCCCCGGCGGATGATCGAGGAGAACGCGTCGGCGGTATGCCACGCCTGCGGCTATACCGGCGGCATACGCATCACCGTGTCCGTGCCGGGCGGCGCGGAGCTGGCGCGGCGCACCTTCAATCCCCGGATGGGCATCGAGGGAGGCATCTCCATTCTCGGTACCTCCGGCATCGTAGAACCCATGAGCACCCGGGCGCTGATCGACACGGTGAAGCTGGAACTGCGCCAGAAAGCCGCCGCAGGCAGAACCTATCTCGTGCTTACGCCCGGCAATTACGGCCGCGCCTTTGCCGCCGACGCGCTGGGGATCGAGGAGAAATACTGCGTGAGCTGTGCCAACTTCATCGGCGACGCCGTGGACGCGGCGGTGGAATCCGGCTTTTCGGAGATCCTGCTGGTGGGACACGTGGGCAAACTGGTGAAGCTGGGCATCGGCGTGACCAACACCCATTCCGACGCAGGCGACGGGCGGATGGAAACGCTGGCATCGTGCGCCGCGCTGTGCGGCGCCGAGGCGCCGCTGATCCGGGAGATCCTGCACTGCGCCACCTGCGACGCGGCGCTGGAGCTGTTACGATCGGCGAAGCTTCAAGAGCCGGTGTGCCGCCTGCTGGGACAGCGGATCGACGATACGCTTCGCCGCCGCGTGCCGGAGGACGTGACGATCGGATACGTGACGTTTACCAACCGCGCCGATCTGGGCGGCACGCTGGCGCAGAGCGAAAACGCGGCAGAACTGATAGAAAAGGGGAGGAGAACGGTATGATCCATTTTGTAGGCGCCGGAAGCGGCGCGCCTGATCTGATCACACTGCGGGGCAAACGGTATCTGGAGCAGGCGGACGCGATCATCTACGCCGGCTCGCTGGTCAATCCCGCGCTGTTGGCGTATGCCAAGCCGGAGTGCCGGATCTATAACAGCGCCGAAATGACGCTTCGGGAAGTGCTTGCCGTGATGGAACAGTCGGAGGCGGCAGGGCAGACCACCGTGCGGCTCCATACCGGCGATCCGTGTCTCTACGGCGCCATCCGGGAGCAGATGGACGGATTACGGGAACGGGGGATCGCCTTTGACGTGTGTCCGGGCGTGTCCAGCTTTTGCGGCGCGGCGGCGGCGCTTCGGGCGGAATACACCCTGCCCGGCGTGTCCCAGTCGGTGGTCATCACCCGTATGGCGGGGCGGACCGCCGTGCCGGAACGGGAGAGCGTTCGTTCCTTCGCGTCCCACGGCGCCACCATGGTCATTTTCTTGAGTACCGGCTTACTGCGAGAGCTGTCCGGCGAGCTGGAGGCAGGCGGTTACAGCGCCGACACGCCTGCCGCCATCGTCTACAAAGCCACCTGGCCGGAGGAAAAAGTCCTGCGCTGTACGGTGGGGACGCTGTTTGAAACGGCGGAGCAAAACGGTGTTCACAAAACGGCGCTGATCGTGGTGGGACACTGTCTTGCCGGCGACTATGAACTGTCCCGGCTTTATGACGACAGCTTTTCCACCGAGTTTCGGGAGGCAAAGGTATGAAGATCGAGGCTGTGGCGTTTACCGACGCAGGGATGGCGCTGGGCAGGCGCTTGCAGGCGGCGGTGGAGGACTTGACGCTCCACCGCTGCATCGGAGGGGAACTCGCCTTGTGGACGCAAGACGCGTTTGCCCGAAGTGACGCGCTGGTGTTCATCGGCGCGGCGGGGATCGCCGTGCGAGCCGTGGCGCCGCTGATCCGTTCCAAGGCGGAGGATCCCGCCGTGGTGGTGATGGATGAAAAGGGCGCTTTTGCCGTGCCGATCCTGTCGGGGCATCTGGGCGGCGCCAACGAACTGGCACGGCGGTTGGCCGGGGCGGCAGGCGCCCTGCCCGTCATCACTACCGCCACCGACGTAAACGGGCGTTTCGCCGTGGACGATTGGGCGCGGCGGCAGAAACTGGCGGTGGCGAACCCGGAGCGGATCAAGTGGATCTCCGCCCGGATCCTGGCAGGGGAAACCATCCGGGTGAAGAGCCTTTATCCCGTGTCCGGGGCGCTGCCGGAGCAGGTGGAGCTGTCGGAGACGGCGTATGACGTGCTGATCAGCCACCGCTCCCGGGGACGCGCTGAATCGCTGCGGCTGGTGCCGCGGATCGTTACCGCCGGGATCGGATGCAAAAAAGACACGCCTGCGGAGACCATCGAGGCGGCGCTCACCGCGGCGCTGGGGAAAGCCGGATGCCACGAACTGGCGCTGTCGGCGGTGGCTACCATCGACCGCAAGGCGGCGGAGCCGGGGCTTACGGAGGTCTGCCGGCGCCGGGGCGTGCCGCTCGTGTGCTATACCGCCGCGGAGCTGGCGGCGGTGGAGGGGGCGTTTACCGCCTCGGCGTTCGTGGAAAAGACCACCGGCGTGGACAACGTGTGCGAGCGGGCGGCGGTGCTGTGTTCCGGAGGGCGGCTGATGAGCCGGAAAGAGGCAGGAAACGGCGTTACCGTAGCACTGGCCATAGAAGAACCGAAACTGTCATTTGGAGGAACGCCATGAACAGACTGAACGTGATCGGCATCGGCCCTGGAAAAAGGACCGGCATGACACTGGAGGCCGACGAGGCTCTGCGGCAGGCGGAGATCATCGTCGGGTACAGCAAGTACGTGGACCTGGTGAAGCCGTACTATCCCGACAAGGAGTATCTGGACACCGGCATGACCCGGGAGACGGAGCGCTGCCGCGCCGCGCTGGCGCTGGCAGCCGGCGGGAAAAATGTCGCACTGGTCTGCAGCGGCGACAGCGTAGTCTACGGCATGGCAGGACTGATCTTCGAACTGGCAGGAGAGTATGAAGGCGTGGAGATCTCCGTGATCCCCGGGGTGACGGCCGCCCTCAGCGGAGGCGCCATTCTGGGGGCGCCGCTGGGCCACGACTTTGCGGTTATCAGTCTCAGCGATCTTCTGACGCCCTGGGAAACCATCGAGAAACGGCTGCGCTGCGCGGCTGAGGGGGACCTGTGCATGAGCCTTTACAACCCCGGCAGTCATAAACGCGCTGATTATCTGCGCAAAGCCTGCGACATCCTTCTGGAGACCCTGCCGGCGTCCACCGTCTGCGGCATCGCCGCGCAGATCGGCCGGGAGGGGGAGTCGGTCCGGGTCCTGTCCCTGGGCGAACTGCGGGACACGCCGGTGGACATGTTTACCACCGTCTTTATCGGAAACGCCATGACGCGGGATATCGGCGGAAAAATGGTGACGCCGAGGGGGTATCGACTTGACTGACGTGATCGTATTCGGCGGCACCACCGAGGGTAGGGAGCTGGCGGAATGCTTGCAGGAGCGGCGCGTATCCGCGCTGGTATGCGTCGCCACGGAGTACGGCGCCGCCCAGCTCCGGCCGGGCGGCACGCTCAGCGTACACACCGGCGGATTGGACGAGGCGGGGATGGCGGCGCTGTTGCGCGCGGAACGACCCCGGCTGGTGCTGGACGCCACCCATCCCTACGCCGACGACGTATCGCGGAAGATCCGCGCCGCCTGCGGCGAGGTCGGCGTGCCGTATCACCGGGTACTGCGCCCGTCGGAAACGGCGGAAGGGTGCGAATACTTTTCCGATATGGCGGAATTGCTGGCGTGGCTTCGGGGGCAGAGCGGCGTGATCTTCTCCGCCCTGGGCTCGAAGGAGGCGGCGGCGCTGACGGCCGTGCCGGACTATGAAAACCGGGTCTGGCTCCGGATCCTGCCGGGAGTCAAGGGACTTTCGGCGTGTCTGGACGCCGGCTTTCCGGCCGGGCATATCATCTGCATGCAGGGACCGTTTTCCCGTGAGATGAACGAGGCAACGTTCCGCGCCGCCGGCGCGGCGATCTTACTGACAAAGGAATCCGGCGCTGCCGGAGGATTTGCGGAGAAGGCGGAGGCGGCGCGGCGATGCGGCATGACCGTGGCGGTACTGCGCCGGCCGCAGGACGATCCGGGCGAGGACGTATCGGCGTGGCTTACACGGATCCGGGAGGGACGAATATGAAAGAAGTGACCATCATCAGCGCGGGTTTGGGCGCTGATACGCTGACCGGCGAGGGGCGGCGCGCGCTGGATCGGGCGGACGTGCTGTTCGGCGCGCCCCGGCTGTTGGCGCCGTATGAGGGCATGGGACGGCGCTGTGAGCCGTTCTACACCGCCGGAGAGATCGCGCCGGTGCTGGAGGAGTATCCATCTGGCTCTTTCGCGGTGCTGGTATCCGGCGACGCGGGATTTTACAGCGCCGCGGAGCGGCTGCGCCGGGAGCTGAAGGATTGCCGGGTGCGGACGGTTGCCGGCGTTTCCACCGTCAGCGCCTTTGCCGCGCGGCTGGGTCGGTCGTGGCAGGATTGCGCCCTGGTAAGCTGTCACGGCAGAGACGGCGCGCTGACGGATACGGTGCGGCGCAGCCGGCACACCGTGGCGCTCACCGGCGGCAACGCGCAGGAGCTGGCGCGATCGCTGTGTCAGGCGGGGTTCGGAGATCTGACCGTCCACGCGGCGCAATCGTTGGGACAGCCGGACGAGCGGGTGTCACGCATGACGGTGAGGCAGTTGGAAACGGCGAACCTCTCGCCTTTGACGACGCTGTGGATCGAAAATCCTACCGCCGAGGGACGGGTCCCCTTCGGCATAGAGGACGGCGCTTTTTTACGCGGCGACGTGCCCATGACCAAATCGGCGGTACGCGCCGTGACCATGAGCCGTCTGGCGATCCGCCCCGGCGACGTGTGCTGGGACGTGGGCTGCGGTACCGGCTCGGTAACGGTGGAGATGGGACTTGCGGCATGGCAGGGCCGCGTGTACGCCGTGGATAAGGACGAGAGCGCCGCGGAGCTGACCCGGCGCAACGCGGAAGCGTTCCACCTGGGCAACGTGACGGTGCAGTGCGCCGGCGCGCCGGAGGCACTTTTCGATCTGCCTGCGCCGGAGGCGGTGTTCGTCGGCGGCAGCGGCAAAAAGATGGCGGAGATCTTCGCCACGGTGTGGGAGAAGAATCCCCACGCCCGGATCGTCGTCAACGCCATCGCGCTGGAGAGCGCCCAGAGGGCGGTCGAACTTTTTGAAAGGCGCGGCATAGAGCCGGAGCTGATGCAGCTCGGCGTTTCAACGTGCCGCGCGGCAGGAGGACTGCATATGATGCTGGCGCAAAACCCCGTTTATATCATCAGCGGAGGCGGAAGAGAATGAACGACCGTGTGCTGATCGCCGGCACCCGTTCCGGGTGCGGCAAGACCACCGTGACCTGCGCCCTTTTACAGGCGCTCAAGCGCCGGGGCGTGCCGCTCCATGCCTATAAGTGCGGCCCGGACTATATCGACCCCACCTTCCACCGCCGGGTACTGGGGGTGCCGTCGGGCAATCTGGACCCGTTTTTCCTGCCCGGTGACGCGCTGTGCCGCGCCCTGGGGGCGGCAGAGGGAAGCGTGGCGGTGATCGAGGGCGTGATGGGCTACTACGACGGCGTGGGAAGCGCCGGACGGTACAGCACCTGGGACGTATCCCGCGCAACGGACACCCCGGCGGTTTTGGTGGTGAATGCGCGCGGCGCGTATACCTCCGTCGGCGCGCTGATGCAGGGATTCCGCACCTTCCGGCAAGATAGCGGTTTGCAGGGCGTTATTTTTAACGACGCCTCGCCCTCGCTTTACGGGGGACTGAAGGAGCTGGCGGTTTCCGCAGGACTTACGCCGCTGGGGTTTTTGCCCCACAGCGAGGCGGTGACCCTCAAAAGCCGGCATCTGGGACTGCTGACCGCCGGAGAGGTCGGAGATCTGACCGAACGGCTGGACGCGCTGGGCGATCTGGCGGAACAATTTCTGGATCTGGACGGCGTCTTATCTCTGGCGGCCGGGGCGTCCGGGCTTCCGGCGGCGGAGGAACCGGCGGCGCAGACGCCGCAGGTGACCGTCGCCGTGGCGCGGGACGAGGCGTTCTGCTTCCTCTATGAGGAGAATCTGCGGCTTTTAGAGGCGCTGGGGGCGCGCCTGGCGTTTTTCAGCCCTCTGAACGACCGCCACTTGCCGCCGGAAGCAGGCGGAGTGTATCTGCCCGGCGGCTATCCTGAGCTGTACGCCGCCCGGCTGGCTGCCAATCCGATCCGCCAGGAGATCGCGGACGCTGTCGCGGCAGGGATGCCCACGGTGGCGGAGTGCGGCGGATTCCTCTATCTCCACGATACGCTGGAAGGCGAGGCGATGGCAGGCGTGATCCATGCCGAGGCGCGACGCACCGATCGCCTGCGCCGGTTCGGATACGCCACGCTGCGCGCCCGGCGTGATAACCTTCTCTGCCCGGCAGAGGAGACGATCCGCGTTCACGAGTTCCACTACTGCGATACCACGGACTACGGCGATGCGTTTACCGCCGAAAAGCCGGACGGCACACAGCGGACGTGCGTTCACGCCACGGACACGCTGTGGGCGGGATTTCCCCATCTCTATTTTCCGGCAAACGAGGCGTTTGCCCGGCGGTTTGTGAGAAAGGCGGCGCAGTATGCTTCTTTATGATACGGCGGCTTTGCTGGCAGGGTTTGCGCTGGATATATGGCTGGGCGATCCGCCCCGATGGCCCCACCTGGTGCGGCTGTACGGCGCGGTCGCCGCGTGGCTGGAGAAGCGGCTCTATCCCATGCGTAATAAGCGTCTGGCAGGGTTTTTGCTGGTGGCGTGTATGCTGTGTATCGGCGCAGGGATCCCGGCGGCGCTGTTGGCGCTGGCGTGGCGGATCCATCCGTGGTGCTACGGCGCGGTATCGGCAATCCTCTGCTGGCAGTGCCTTGCCGCCCGGAGCTTACAAAAGGAGAGCCGGCAGGTCTACACCGCCTTACAGGGAGGCACGCTGGAAGAATCCCGCGCCGCCGTGGGCAGGATCGTGGGGCGCGATACGGACGCGCTGGACGAGCCGGGGGTGATCCGCGCCGCTGTGGAAACGGTGGCGGAGAACACCTCCGACGGCGAGATCGCGCCGCTATGGTACCTGATGCTGTTCGGCGCGGCAGGCGGCTGTCTTTATAAAACCGTCAACACGATGGACTCCATGTTCGGCTATCGCAACGACCGCTACCGTGATTTCGGCTTTTGCGCCGCCAAGCTGGACGACGTGTTGAACTATTTGCCGTCCCGTCTTGCGGCGCTTCTGATGATCGCCGCCGCCGCCCTGACGGGACTGAACCCCTCCGGGGCGTGGCGCGTTTGGCGGCGCGACCGGCGCAAGCACGCCAGCCCCAATTCCGCCCAGACGGAGGCGGCGGCGGCCGGGGCGCTGGGGATCCGCCTGGCAGGCGACGCCTGTTACGGCGGCGTGCGCCACCGGAAGGAGTGGATCGGCGACGATCTGCGCCCGGCGACGCCGGAGGATATTCTGCTTGCCCACCGGCTGCTGTGGGGCGCGTCCTGCCTGATGCTGGCGCTGGTACTGTTGGAGAGGGTGTGTTGCTATGTTTGGTTATGACCACGGCGGCGATATTTACGGCGGCTTGCCGGTTCGTCTGGATTTTTCTGTGAATACCAATCCGCTGGGATTGCCGGCGGAGGTGATCGCGGCGGTGCGAAGCGGCGCGGCGGAGGACGGGCGCTATCCCGACCCGTATTGCCGGGCGCTCCGCGGCGCGCTGGCACGGCACCACGGCGTGACGCCGGAGCGGATCGTCTGCGGCGCCGGCGCGGCGGATCTCATCATGCGGATCTGCGCGTGGCTGCGGCCCCGGCGTGTGCTGGTGCCCTCCCCCACCTTTTCCGAATACGCCCGGTGCGCCGCGCTGTTCGGCGCGGAGATACGGGAGGTCCCGCTGAGGGAAGACCGCGGTTTTGCGCCGGACGAGACGATCCTCGCCGCGCTGACCCCGGAGATCGACGCGGTGTTCCTGTGCCAGCCCAACAACCCCACCGGGCGGCTGTGGGACGGTGAACTGCTGGAGCAGATCGTAAAACGGTGCCGGGAGAACGGTACGCATCTCATCGCGGACGAGTGTTTTTTGGACTTTACCGACGCGCCGTCGCTCCTGCCGCGGCAGGAGGAATTCCACCGCTTGCTGATCCTGCGGGCGTTCACGAAATTCTACGCCATGGCAGGACTGCGGCTGGGGTACCTGATCTGCCCCGACGGGCGTTTGGCGGAGGATATCGCCGCCTACGGCGCGGCGTGGAGCGTGTCGGCGCCGGCACAGCGCGCCGGACTTGCGGCGCTGACGGCGCCCTCATGGCGCGAGCGGACGGCGGCGCTGGTGGAAAAGGAGCGGCGGTATCTGATAGAGGCGCTGAGCGGCATGGGGGTCACGGTGTTCCCCGGCGCGGCGAATTTTCTTCTGTGCCGGGCGGAACGGGAGGTGTGGAAACCCCTGCTGGAGCGGGGGATCCTGGTGCGCCGGTGCGGCAATTTTACAGGATTGAACGAGACGTATTTCCGCATCGGGATCAAAACGGAGGCGGAAAACCGGGAGCTGATCGAGGCGTTACGGGAGGTGCTCAATGGCTAAAATCATCATGGTGCAGGGAACGATGTCCGGCGTGGGGAAGAGCCTTCTTACCGCCGGGCTTTGCCGCGTGTTCTACCGGCGCGGTCTGCGCGTGGCGCCCTTTAAGAGCCAGAATATGGCGCTCAATTCCTTCATCACCCGTGAGGGACTGGAGATGGGCAGGGCGCAGGTGGTGCAGGCGGAAGCCTGCGGCGCGGAGCCGTCGGTGCTGATGAACCCGATTTTGCTCAAACCCGTGACGGACGCGGGTTCTCAGGTGATCGTGAACGGCGAGGTGCTGGGCAACTATTCCGCCGCAGCGTATTTCGCTATGAAAAAATCGCTGATCCCCCGTATCATGGACGCCTTTGAAACGCTCAACGCGCAAAACGACGTGATCGTCATAGAGGGCGCCGGCTCTCCGGCGGAGATCAACCTCAAGCAGGACGACATCGTGAACATGGGACTTGCCAGAATGGTGGGCGCGCCGGTTTTGCTGGTGGGCGACATCGACCGGGGCGGCGTATTCGCCCAGCTGTACGGCACGGTGGCGCTGTTGGACGAGGAGGAACGGCGGCTCGTCCGCGCTACGGTCATCAACAAGTTCCGGGGCGATCCGGCGATCCTGCGGCCGGGTCTGAGACAGTTGGAGGAGTTGACCGGGAAGCCGGTGGCAGGCGTTTTGCCGTATCTTTCCGTAGATCTGGAGGATGAGGACAGCCTCACCCGGCGCTTTGCCCGGCGCGGACAGGCCCTGTTGGACGTGGCGGTGGCGCGTTTACCGCGGATCGCCAATTTCACCGACTTTACGGCCCTGGAAGCCACGGAAGGCGTGGCGGTGCGGTACGTGGATTCGGTGCGGGAGCTGGGAACGCCGGATCTCGTGATCCTGCCCGGCACCAAGAACACCATCGCCGATCTTCTGTGGCTGCGCCAATGCGGTCTGGAGGCGGCGATCCGAAAGCTGGCGGCCGCCGGAACGCCGGTGTGCGGTATCTGCGGCGGCTACCAGATGCTGGGGCGGCGCATCAGCGATGATTGCGGCGCCGAGGGCGGCGGCAGGATAGAAGGAATGGGACTTCTCCCGGTGGTTACGGAGTTCTCCGGGGAAAAGCACCGCACCCGGACGGGGGGAACGATCCGCACCTGTGAGGCGCTGCCGGAGCTCTCCGGCGCGACGGTGGACGGTTATGAGATCCACATGGGCAGGACGCAGCTCGCGCCCGGCGCCGCGCCGCTTCTCACGCTGGACGGCGGCGGAGAGGACGGCTGTGTAAAAGACACGGTGTGGGGCAGTTATCTCCACGGGTTTTTCGACACGGAATCCTGCCGCACGGCGCTTTTGCGCCTTCTGTGCCGCCGCAAAGGGATCGACCCGGCGGCGCTGACCGCCTTCGACTATGCCGCCTATAAGCGGCGGCAGTTCGACTTGCTGGCGGACGCGGTGGAACGGCACCTTGATATGGAACGCATCGATCGGATACTGGAGGAGGGAGTCAGATGAAACACCGTTTTGAGAACGTTACGCCCAAGGAGATCGAGGCGAGGAGTTTCCAGATCATCGCCGGGGAGCTTCCCCATCCGCTGGAGGAGGAGCTGGCGCCGGTCATCATGCGTGTGATCCATACCACGGCGGATTTTGACTATGCCGACAATCTCTGTTTCTCGCCCGGCGCGGTGGGAAAGGGGCTGGACGCCATCCGGCGCGGCGCGTGTATCGTTACCGACACCAACATGGGCAAGGCGGGGATCAACAAGGCGGCGCTCCATCGACACGGCGGCGAGGTGTTCTGCTTCATGGCGGACGAGGACGTGGCGCTTGCCGCCGCCGAACACGGCACCACCCGTGCCGCGGCGTCTATGGATAAGGCGGCGAAGATCGACCGGCCGCTGATCTTCGCCATCGGCAACGCGCCTACGGCACTCATCCGCCTGCGGGAGCTGATGGACGCCGGCGCGGTGCGCCCGGAGCTGGTGATCGGCGTGCCGGTGGGATTTGTCAACGTGGTGCCTGCCAAAGAACTGCTGATGGAGGCCGACGCGCCGTATATCGTGGCACGGGGACGCAAGGGCGGCAGTAACGTGGCCGCCGCCATCTGCAACGCGCTTTTGTACCAATTGGGACGGGAATAGACCCGGATTTCGCCGTAAGGGTGAAAAATCCCTTTTATTTTCCGGCACGGTGTGGTACAATACGCGGCAGGAGGAAGCTTATGGGAAAGACTGGGAAAAAAACAACCGGGTTCTGGGCGGCGGCGCGGCAGATGCTGGAGCGCTATTACGTACACGACGTGGCGCGGATGACGGCGGCGCTGACCTACTACCTGCTTTTTGCCGTATTCCCTCTGCTGATCTTCATCAGCATGGTGCTGGGCGCACTGGCACTGGACGTGGAGGGGATCGTGCGGATACTGGAGACGCTGGTACCGCCGGCGGTGGTCAGCGTGATCCGCAGTTATCTGGAATACGTTTCCGGCAACACCAGCCGGCAGTTGATGTGGTTTTGCCTGGTGTTCTCTATCTGGTTCCCCATGCGCGCCACCGGATGCCTGATGCAGTCGATGCGCCGCGCCTACGGGTTCGACGAGCCGGAGAATATCCTCAAGGCGCAGGTGAGTACGTTGCTCTTTTCGGTGGGACTGATCGTGACCATCGTGGTCAGCGCGCTTTTGAGCGTGGCAGGCAGGCGCATGTTGAACTTCGTGTCCCAACTGGTGGCGCTGCCTGACGGATTTACCGCCGCGTGGGGGTATCTCCGCTTCGCGCTGATGGCACTGCTGGCGGCGCTGATGCTCTCGGCGCTGCACATGCTGGCGCTGGGGCGGCGCATGACGCTGCGGCAGATCCTGCCCGGCGTGGGGATGTCGGTGGTGTCGTGGCTGCTGGTGAGCCTGGCGTTTTCCTACTACGTGGAACATTTCGCGCACTATACGGAGCTGTACGGCTCCATCGCCACCATCGTGGTGTCGCTGCTCTGGCTCTATATGAGCGGCACGGTGCTGATTTTGGGCGGCGAGCTGAACGGCACGCTGCTGCATATGTATCCCAAGCACTTTTCGTGGACGTGGAACGGGAAAGGAACGTAAGATGAAGATTATCATTGTGGGCAACGGAAAAGTGGGTTACGCCATCGCTACCCAGATGGCGCAGGAGAACCACGATATCGTGATGGTGGACTCCGCCGCCGCCGCACTGCGGAAGGCGGACAGTACGCTGGATATCATGTGCGTGGAGGGAAACGGCGCCAGTATCAGCGTGCTGATCGAGGCGGGCGTACGGCAGGCGGATCTGGTGATCGCCGTGACGGATAAGGACGAGACGAACCTCGTGTGCTGTCTGATCGCCAAGAAGCTGGGTGCGCGCCATACCATCGCCCGGGTGCGGAACCCGGAATACCGGCGCGACGCGGATACCCTCAAACGGGAGATCGGACTGGATATGGTCATCAACCCCGATCTGGGCGCCGCCAAGGAGATCGCCCGGATCTTGAGCTTCCCCACGGCGTTTTCCGTGGAGCCGTTTGCCCAGGGCCGCGTGGATATGATCGGCTTCCACGTGGAGGAGGGCGACGCGATCGCCGGCGTGACGCTGGGCGATTTCCGCCGCGCGCGGCTGGCAAACGTGCTGGTGTGCGCCGCCGAACACGGCAGTGAGATCCTGATCCCGGACGGCAGCTTTGCGCCCCAGCCCGGCGATAAGCTCTATATGGTGGGCAGTAAGCCGGAGCTGCAAAAGATGCTCCGCGCCATCGGCAGAACGCAGCAGAGGGTGAAGACCGTTTCCGTGCTGGGCGGAAGCCGCACGGCGGTGTATCTCGCCTGGGAGCTGGCTCGCGTGGGGATCAAGGTGCGCGTGGTGGAGATCAGCGGAGAAAAATGCGTGCGTCTTGCCTCTCAACTGCCGGACGCCATGATCATCGAGGGCGACGGAACGGACGCCGATCTTCTGCGCAGTGAGAATATTTTTGAGGCGGATGCCTTCGTGTCCTTGACGGGACGGGACGAGGAGAACCTGCTGATGGCGCTTAACGCACAGCGCTTCGGCGTTGCCAAGGTGATCGCCAAGATGACCCGTCCCAACTATATCGAGCTGGTGCGAGATACCGGCGTGGACAGCATCATCTCACCCCGTGATATCACCGCCAACCAGATCACGCGATACGTGCGCGCCCTTGCCAACAGCGAGGGCAGTGCGGTGGAGAGCCTGTACAAGATGCTCGACGGCACGGTGGAGGCGCTGGAATTTACCGCCACCGCCGCCAGCGCCGCCGTGCTGAACCGGCCGCTGAAGGATCTGCCTTTGCGGCGGGGACTGCTGCTGGCGGCGATCGCCAGAGGGCAGGAGATCATTATCCCCGGCGGCACCACCTCCTTGCAGGAGGGGGATCGGGTGGTGGTGGTCACCCGTGCGGCAGGCTTGAACGATCTGGTGGATATTTTGGCATAAGAAAGAAGATAACGCGCCGGAACAGAGTGAGAAGCTCCGTTCCGGCGCGTTTTTATGCGCCTGATAGCGGCAGACGCGGTCCCAATTCCGCATCGTAGGGGACGCGGAACACCGGCACGCCCTCCACGGCAGGGGCGATGGCGTACGTTTGATAGTATAAGCACAGCGACTCCGGTGTCAGATAGATCCGCTCGGCGGAAAAATCGGCGTATAAACGACGCCGCCAATCCGGGTGATAGAGGGATACCCCGTCGGCGATCTGGCGGCGGATCTGGCGCGACACCTCGCGTAACAGAGCCCGGCGCCAGTGGACGCCGGCAGGGAACAGCGCGCCGGGCGGCAGAGGCGCGTCGGCGGAGAGATCCCACGTGTCGGCGCGGCGCAAAACGGTGCGTTTGCCGTCCAGACACTCCGCCGTGTCGGTGTAGAGGCTCAATAGCGGAAACTGCTCCAGCGTTACGGTGGTATCCAGCGTGATCTGCCACGCGGGGATGGCGCCGCCCTGCCCTGATGCCAGGGCATACGTCGCTTGTGCCATAGGCAACAGTACCTTGCGGCAGTATGTAAAAAACGCGCGGCGATAGGCGTCATAATAGCGGTTGAAGCGGCAGGCGCCTTCCAGACGGGGCAGGCGGCATTGCGCGCTCAAAAGCGGCAGATCCTCCGGCGGAAACTCTTGTTTTTCATCGGTAAAGGAAAGCGATCCCTGCAATGAAAGCACCCCTTTGCCCTTTCGTTCTGTACCAATCTATGTCAAAGACGCGCCGCGGGTGAAGCGGCGGCGGAGGAAAAATCCGCCTCTTTTTTGTTTTTTGCTTGACAAACGGTTGAACTTTGGTATAATAACCCATGTTGCGGATACAGTAAACACAGGGTACGCCGCGGAAATGCAGTGGTATCGAAGTGGTCATAACGAGCACGACTGGAAATCGTGTTGTCGTCAAAAGCGGCACGAGGGTTCGAATCCCTCCCACTGCGCCAAAAAACACCGTCCGAGAGGGCGGTGTTTTTGCGTGGTGGGCGAAGCGGGATTCGAAACGNNTTTTTGCCCAAAATGCGAAAAGAAACGCCTTTTATCGTGGTAGACAAAAGACGTTTCTTTGATGGTGCGGGTAACAGGATTTGAAACGCTGCCCGCGCTTGCGCGAACCATAATAAAATGGGAAACTGTGCCGTACGCAAGCGCTTGGA
Source organism: Oscillospiraceae bacterium UBA1230 (assembly GCA_002309395.1). Taxonomy (GTDB): domain Bacteria; phylum Bacillota; class Clostridia; order Oscillospirales; family Oscillospiraceae; genus Vescimonas. Next base: position 3,187 of record DBWU01000062.1, on the reverse strand, counting down.
AATCGCGCGGCTCTGCCGTGCGATTTCGGTGCAGGTTCCCTGCACCGAATACCCGCATCAAACAGAGGGGCGCCTCACGATGGGGCGCCCCTCTGTTTGTATAAGAACTACCAAAAGTACACCAAACCATAGAAAGAACACCAAAAAGTACACCATTGATAAGTCTGTTCTTTGCGATCATCTTTCAACTATCTTCAAAAATTGGGATAAACGGCTTGATTTCAGACTGAATCTGTGCTAAAATAGTCCTGAAATAATCCTGAAAGGAGCAGACCATGAATAACACACCTGTTTATTTGGATTCATACACGTTGCAATCCGATATGAGAATTCGCCTTCCTAAATCTGTGATCAACAATCTTCAAGCAGTTCCCGGCAAGACAGAGTTCTCGTTTTATTTTGATTCAACGACACAATCTGTTATTATGAAAATCTGCGACAAAAAACCTGATAGCAATAACGAGGTAAAAGAAAATGGCTGAATATCGTGATGAAATACTTGATGTCTCTTTGTATGATAATGAAGAATGCGAGCAACTAAAAGACGCATTTAATGCCGCGTTTCCCAAAACGGATGCCTTCATGAGCTTTGAAGAGGGAGCGTTAACCATTCACCTTTGCCAACTCGATATGGTAAAATACCGCGAATTTATGTCAGCACTCGGAATCAACGGCGCTCTGAAAGAGGCGGCATTTGAAATTGTCAATAAAATCGGAAGCTATGGCTTAAGAGGAAGCAAGCGCCATTTTGCTGGTTACAATGCAGAACGTAAAGTTGCAAATCGTAAGGCAAAGGAGCAAGATCGCGGCAAGCATTATTATGCTAATGACAACAATTTCTCTAAAACCAACAATCAAATCCCTTCTGAATACGAAAACAAGATCATCTGTGCCGATAGTCTGGAACTCCTAAATAAGCTTCCAGATAATTGTATTGACATTATCTTTACATCACCGCCGTATAATTTTGGTCTTGAATATGATACGCACAATGATACCGCGAGTTGGAATGCGTATTATGATATGCTGTTTGGAATTTTCAAGGAATGTATTCGCGTTTTGAAATATGGTGGACGATTTGTCGTAAATGTACAGCCGCTTTATTCCGATTACATCCCTGCCCATCATATTATCAGTAATTTCTTCATCGAAAACAAAATGATCTGGAAGGGTGAAATACTCTGGGAAAAGAATAACTATAATTGCAAAATGTGCTCTTATGGCAGTTGGAAAAGTCCCGCGAGCCCATATTTAAAGTACACATGGGAATTTGTCGAAGTGTATTGCAAAGGCGATTTGAAAAAAGCAGGCAAAACAGTTGATGCCGACATTTCTGCAGAAGAGTTCAAATCATGGGTCGTTGCAAAGTGGAGCATCGCGCCAGAACGCCATATGAAAGAATTTGGGCATCCGGCAATGTTCCCCGAAAATCTTGTCGAGCGAGTGCTCAAACTCTTTAGCTTCAAAAATGATGTTGTCCTTGATCCGTTTAACGGCGCTGGCACCACGACTGTTGTAGCCAAAAAAACAGGGCGAAGATATCTTGGGATTGATATTTCACAAGAATACTGTGATACTGCCGAAAAACGCATTTCGGATTCTGATTGCGGTCAACAAACCATTTTTGATATAATCGAGTAACGGATATAAAAAGCACCAACGTCCATTACGGATGATTGGTGCTTTTTGCTTTTTATCTGGCGTATTTTTTCAAATCATTCGCAAATAGCGTGACTGCTTTTTGCAATTCAGACATTTTTAATTCTTTGTAATATTCAGCCTTATGGATCGGACGATCAACTTTTCTTTCACCCTGCAAGAGCGTGATTATTTTTAAATTGACATCGACATGAGATAACAAGGCATGTGTTGCAGGGCTTCCGAATGTCACATCATTCAATGCGCTATAGTCGCCGCCGAGCTGGCTTTCAAGCTGAACGAGGTAATATGTATCGGTCCCTACCGCTTCTTTCATTAATTCCGCATCGAAAAGAATACGTTTTAGCATTGCGTTTTCCGAATAAGCTTTACACTCAATTGGTAACACCAGTCTTCCATCAACGAATACTTGAACATCTGTCCCAAACTTGTAAATCAATTCAGCACGGTGCTTATTTACATACTCTTTTACGCGTGGATCCGAAATACGTTCTATATATTTGTCGTTGATACCAATAGGCATTTTCTTTTTGTTGATTTCCATTCTTGCTCGGCTTTGATGAAGCACATCCTCCCAAGCTATTTGAACGAGGTGCGTTGCCATGCTTTCGACAAGCTCTCCTTTTCCGGCTCTAATAATCCCGCCGTAAGCACGATCGTGACTCATAGCCGCTTCATCGTCAATGCCTTTTACCAACTTGTTGTATGCGGCAATCAGAGTATTGAGTTTGGTTTCTACCGTATTCATTTGCGTATCTCCTTTTGATTAGATTTCATATTCCTTCAAACAATTCGCTAAGTGTGACACCCAGCCCGTCTGCAATCTTTTTGATATTGCAAATGGCGATATTCCGACGTCCTGCTTCGACTGAAGCAAAATATGTCCTGTCCATTTCGATTTTTAAAGCAAATTTCTCTTGGCTTAAACCGGTCTTTTGCCGGAGCTCTTTGATACGATCTCCCAAATCCTTTGTAATCATTTCGCTTCACCTCATAGTAGGGTATAATAATATTATAGGGCATACGGACTATAAAGCAACGGTTTATGAGTAACATTGACATTTTTCTTGTTTTTTCGAGGTTCAAATCCACCCACCCCGTATTATTTTTGGAGTTCTTTGCAGAGCAAAGAAACGCAAAAAGTACACCAGCGTTTTTGACCGTTTTTACCGCCGAAAACGAAAAAATCGGGCTTCCGGACGGCTGATCCACCGCCTGAAAGCCCGATTTTACCTATATTTGCCCGATTTTTGCCCAAAATGCAAGAAA
>DBWU01000062.1:0-211 GCA_002309395.1 Oscillospiraceae bacterium UBA1230 | reverse complement strand
TGGTGGGCGAAGCGGGATTCGAAACGAACTCCGAACGCCGGGGCGCGAAGCGGCGAGGGAGGAGAAAATCAAGCGGAAAGTCTTGCATTTACGGCGCAAAGCGCCTATAATAATCCAGTTGATTTTATCCCAAACCCATTTACCCGAAGAAAGGGGTTATTTCTTTGCAGAACGAGAAATTGCGTAACGTAGCCATTATCGCCCACGTGGA
>DBWU01000079.1:10429-17665 GCA_002309395.1 Oscillospiraceae bacterium UBA1230 | reverse complement strand
CCATTTTGTTTTTCCGTCTGGGCGATTTCTACGAGATGTTCGATGCCGACGCCCGTACCGCGTCCCGTGAGCTGGATCTGACGCTGACCACCCGTGATAAGGATAAGAACAAATCCGAAGAGGAGAAAATGCCCATGTGCGGCATTCCCTATCACTCCTCCGAGGCGTATATTGCCCGGCTGATCGCCAAGGGCTATAAGGTCGCCATCTGCGAGCAGACGGAGGATCCCGCCCTCGCCAAGGGACTGGTCAAGCGGGAAATTCTCCGCGTGATCACCCCCGGCACGGTGATGGACGCGTCGTGTCTGGAGGAGGGTCGCGCCAATTTCTGCGCCGGTATTTTCCTCGGTGACGACTGCGCCGCGCTGGCAGTTTGTGACGTGTCCACCGGCAAAACACTCGCCACCGCTTTTTCCGGCGCCGATCACCTGACCCATCTTCTCAACGAACTGGGGCGTTTTTCCCCCGTGGAAGCGGTGCTGAACGAGACCGCGTTTTTCAACGAAACGCTGCGCCGCACGCTGGAGGATCGGTTTTCCTGCCACGTGGAGAAGCTCCCCGGCGCCTGCTTCCGCACGGAAGCGGCGGAGAAATTGAGCCGCCAGCAGTTCGGGGAGGATGCGCTTTCCCGTCTGCCCAGAGATAACGGTGCGCTGCTGCCGGCGCTGGGCGGCTTACTGTACTATCTCCACGAAACGCAAAAAACGGAACTGCGCCATATCGACACGCTGGAATACTATACCCGCGGTCAGTTCATGGAGCTGGATCTGACGGCGCGGCGCAATCTGGAGTTGACGGAAACGCTCCGTTCCAAGGAGAAAAAGGGCAGCCTTCTATGGGTGCTGGATAAAACGAAGACCGCCATGGGCGGCCGTATGCTCCGAAGCTGGCTGGAGCGTCCGCTTCTGCACGTAACGGAGATCCGCCGCCGGCTGGACGCCGTCTCCGCGCTGGTGGACGCTACGGTGCCGCGTCAGGAGCTGATCGAAGCGCTCTCCGGCATCGCCGATATGGAGCGTCTCATCGGCAGGATCGTTTACGGTACCGCCGGCGCCCGGGAGCTGGTGTCGCTTCGCAGTGCCATGGAGCGTCTGCCGCTGGTGAAGGAGCAGTTATCGTCGTTTCCCAAGGGCCGACTGCACGAGCTGGACGAAGTGCTGGACGATCTGAGCGACCTGGCGGCGCTGATCGGGCAAACGCTGGTGGACGCGCCGCCCTTCTCCGTACGGGAAGGCGAGATGATCCGCAAGGGTTTCCACCCGGAGGTGGATCGTCTGCGTGAGATCCTCCACGGCGGCAAGAGCGTCATCACCCGGATGGAAGCCGAGGAGAAGGAGAAAACCGGCATCCGTACGCTGCGTATCGGCTACAACAAGGTGTTCGGCTACTATATCGAGGTGTCCAACTCTTTCCGCGATCAGGTGCCGGACACGTATATCCGCAAGCAGACGCTGGTAAACGGCGAGCGATATATCACCCAGGAGCTCAAGGAGCTGGAGAGTGATATTCTCTCCGCCGCCGACCGGGTGGGCGCGCTGGAATTTGAGCTGTTCAACAAGCTGCGTCTGGAGATCGCCTCCCACGTAGGGCGCATCCAGCGCTCCGCCTCCGCGGTGGCGGAGCTGGACGTGTTCTGCGCCCTCGCGGCGGTGGCGGTGAAGAACAACTACTGCTGTCCGTCGGTGGACGAATCGGGGCGCATCGAGATCTCGGACGGGCGCCACGCGGTAGTAGAGCAGATGCGGTCCGACGCGCTGTTCGTGCCCAACGACACCTGTATGGGTTCGGCGGAAAACCGGGTCGCCATCATCACCGGCCCCAATATGGCCGGTAAATCCACCTATATGCGCCAGGTGGCGCTGATCGTTCTGCTATCCCAGATCGGCTCTTTCGTTCCGGCGCGTTCGGCGCATATCGGCGTGGTAGACCGTATCTTCACCCGGATCGGCGCCAGCGACGATCTGTCCGCCGGGCAGTCCACCTTCATGGTGGAAATGAGCGAGGTCAGCGAGATTTTGCGCCACGCCACGTCCCGCAGTCTGCTGATCCTCGATGAGATCGGGCGCGGCACCTCCACCTTTGACGGGATGTCCATCGCCCGCGCCGTGCTGGAATACTGTGCCGACAGCCGCCGTTTAGGCGCCAAGACCCTCTTTGCCACCCATTACCACGAGCTGACGGAGCTGGAGGATACGCTGCCCGGCGTGAAGAATTACAATATTGCCGTCCGCGCCAGAGGTGAGGAGATCATCTTTTTGCGTAAGATCCTCCCCGGCGGCGCCGACCGGAGCTACGGTATCGAGGTGGCGCAGTTGGCAGGCTTGCCGAAACTGGTGATACAGCGGGCACGGGAAGTGCTGCGCGATCTGGAGTCCGCCGAGGGGAAAGCGCCTGCCGCACTGCCGCAGGACGATCAGCTCTCCTTCGCCGCCGTGGCGGAGCAGGAGGCGGCGGAAGCGATGCGTCGGGCGCAGGTGGACACGTTCAGTCCCCTGGAAGCTCTGCAATTTCTCTATGAACTGAAAAAGAAGCTGGATAGTTGACCTGTCCGGCGATCCCGGCAACAAAGGAGTTGATCGTATGCCTGCTATCAAACAGCTTCCCTCCCACGTGGCGGATCTGATCGCCGCCGGCGAGGTGGTGGAACGCCCTGCCAGCGTGGTCAAGGAACTGTTGGAAAACGCCATTGACGCCGGCGCGTCCGCCATCGTGGCGGAGATCGCCCACGGCGGCATGACGTATCTGCGTATCACCGACAACGGCTGCGGCATTGCGCCGGAGGAGCTGCCCACGGCGTTTTTGCGTCACGCCACCAGCAAACTGCGTACGGCGGACGATCTGAGCGCCATCGGCACGCTGGGCTTTCGCGGTGAGGCGCTGGCGGCGATCAGCGCCGTCAGCCGGGTGGATGTTCTCTCCTGCGTACCCGGCGCCGACAGCGGCGCGTCGCTCCATCTGGAAGGCGGCGTCGCCGGCGAGGTGCGCCCTGCCGGATGTCCCGGAGGGACTACCATCGTGGTGCGCGATCTCTTTTACAATACGCCCGCCCGCATGAAGTTTATGAAAAAAGACGCCGCCGAGGGCGCCGCCGTATCGGGGATCGTTACCCATCTGGCGCTGAGCCATCCCAACGTGTCGTTCCGCCTTCTGCGTGACGGCGCGGAGGTGCTCCACACCCCCGGCGACGGTACGCTGCAAAGCGCCATATACGCCGCCCTGGGGCGCGATTTCGCCCGTGGCCTGCTGATCGTGCACGGCGTTTCCGGCCCTGTTGCCGTGGACGGTTTCGTATCCCAACCCCTGCAATGCCACGGCACACGGGGCAAGCAGGTGTTTTTCGTCAACGGCAGGCTGGTCAAATCCCAGCTCTTGACGGCGGCGCTGGAGGAGGCGTACCGCAACCGCATGATGAAAGGGAAATTCCCCGGTTGTGTTCTGCACGTCACGCTGCCGCCGGATCAGGTGGACGTGAACGTGCATCCTGCCAAAACGGTGGTGAAATTCGCCGCCGACAAGCCGGTGTTCGACGCGGTCTATTACACGGTGCTGGACGCGCTGGACGCCCAGGACCGCCCCGCGCCGCCTGCCGCCGCCGCGCAGGAAACGCCCCGTGACTTTTTCCGCACCATGACGGCGCAGGAATACCGCGCCGCCGCGCAGGAAACGCCCCGGGCAAAAACCGCTCCGAACCCTGCCGCCGGCGGCGTACAGCTCCGTATGCGTGACGTTGCCGCCCCCCGTAAGCCGTTTACCGCCGAGATCATACGCGGCGATCAGTCGGTCACCTATCAGATCACGCCGCCTGCCGCGCCGGATAAGGCGCCCCGGCCGCAGCCGGAGCAGCAGACCATGGAGCCGGAGGCGATAAAGCCGTGGCGGATCGTGGGCGAGGTGCTCAAAACGTATATCATCTGCGAGGACGAGAAGAAAACCGTCTGGCTCATCGACAAGCACGCCGCCCACGAGCGCATCCGCTTTGACGCGCTCCGCGCCGCCGCCGCGCCCCCGATGGCGCAGTCGCTTCTGACGCCGCTGGCGGTGGATCTGGCGGAGGCGGAATACACCGCGGTGCTGGAGCATCTGCCGTTGCTGGAATCCTTTGCCTTCTCCTGCGAGGATTTCGGCGGCGGTACCGTACTGGTGCGCCGCATCCCTGCCGATATCCGCCCGGAGGACGCGCCCTCGGCACTGGAGGAGCTGGCGGAGAAGCTGGCGCTGGGCGGCGCCGACCCGGAGGGCGCACGGGACGCGCTGCTGCACACCATGGCGTGTAAGAGCGCCATTAAAGCCGGGATGGATACCAGCCCTGCGGAGCTGGCGGCGCTGGTGGCGCAGGTACAGTCCGGCGCCGTGGCGTACTGTCCCCACGGCCGGCCGGTGAAATACGCTCTTTCCCAATATGACATCGAAAAGATGTTCAAGAGGGCGTGACCGTATGGATACGGTCGTTTGTATCATGGGTCCCACCGCTACCGGGAAAACCGCCATGGGCGTCGCGCTTGCCAGGCGGTACGGCGGCGAGGTGGTGTCGGTGGACTCCATGCAGATCTATCGCGGTATGTCGGTGGGTACGGCGGCGCCTACGCCGGAGGAGACGGAAGGCGTCCCCCATCACATGATCGCCGTGGCGGATCCGGGAGAGCAGTGGTCCGTGTCCCGTTACGCGGCGGCGGCGGACGAGTGCGTGCAGGACGTTTTACGCCGGGGTCGTCTGCCGATTTTGGTGGGCGGCACGGGGCTGTACTTCGCCGCGCTGCTCCGGGGTACGGCGTTTGCCGCGGGGCAAAGCGGCAGCGCGGTGCGTCAGGCGCTGGAACGGCGCATGGCGCAAGAGGGCGGCGAGGCGCTTCTTTCTCAGCTCCGTCAGGTAGACCCCGAAACCGCCGCGCGGCTCCATCCCAACGATGAAAAGCGCATTATCCGCGCGCTGGAGGTGTGGCAGGAGACCGGCGAAACGATCTCTGAACACGACCGGCGCACCCGGGAAGCGCCGCCGCGCTACCGCGCCGTTTCGCTGGCGCTGGCGTTTGCCGACCGCGCCGATCTCTACCGCCGGATCGACGAGAGGGTAGAGAGCATGGTGGAAAAGGGTCTGCTGCAGGAGGTGCGGGATCTTCTGGCGCTGGGTTTGCCGCCTGCGGCCACTGCGTGGCAGGCGATCGGCTACAAGCAGTTTTTGCCGGTGGCGCAGGGAAAGCGTACCGTGGAAGAGGCGGTGGCGGAGGTCAAGCTCCGCTCCCGGCAGTATGCCAAGCGGCAGTTAACGTGGTTGCGGCGGGATCCGACCCTTCACTGGATCTTTTGGGAAAAAGAGCCGAATTTTCCCGCCGGACTACAAAAAGCGACAGAAATCCTCACCGCCGAGGGGGTATGCTAACCTCGGCAGGCGGCGTGAGGGATCGTCTGCACAACAGATAAAGGAGCAGACGATATGCAAAAGACAAACAATTTACAGGACGTTTTACTGACCCGGCTGCGTAAGCAGTCCATTCCCGTTACGGTGTTTCTGGTAAACGGCTTTCAGCTTCGCGGCACCGTGACCGGCTTTGACTGTTTCGTGGTGGTGCTGGACAGCGAGGGCAAACAGCAGGTGATCTATAAACACGCCATCTCCACCGTCGCGCCCATGCGGAGCGTTCCGCTCCATGAGGACGCGGAGGAGGAGACGAGCTGAACTTTCGTGAGGTGTACCGATGAAATCTTCCTTCTCCTTCAAGCTATTGTCCGCCGTAGTGCTGGCGGCGGTGGTGCTGTATTTCGTGGTGGAGATCTACCAGTATCTGGACAATCCGTTTTCCACCACGCTTACCTATGAATCCGCCGCCGAGGACAGCATTTCCCTCACCGGCTGGATCGTGCGCCGGGAGGAGAGTTTTCATGCCAACGCCGCCACGGTGACCCACACTTTGAGCGAGGGCGCCAGAGCCGGTACCGGCGAGACCATTGCCGTGGCGTATCAAAGCGCCGCCGCGCTGGATACCGTGTCCCGGATCGAAACGCTGGAGCTCCAGCTCCAGCAGTTGGAATTTGCCCATACCTCCTATCTCAACGCCGACGCCGCGCTGAAGCTGGATACCACGATCACCGGCAGTATCCTCTCGGCGCGCCGTCAGTTTTCCTCCGGCGACTATTCCGCCGCGGCGGACGAGCTTTCGGCGCTGAAAGCCGCCGTGCTCAAGCGCAGTCATACGTATTCCTCCGCCGAGGAGATCCAGGCGGACATTTCCGCGGTGCAAAGCGAGCTTTCCGCCCTGCGTGCCACGCTGACCGGCGCGCAGTATATCGCCGCGCCGTCTTCGGGGATCTATTCCGCTGTGTGCGACGGGTACGAATCGGTCCTCACGCCGGAGATCCTCCCGTCCGTAACGCCCTCGTCCCTTCAGCATATCACACCCGGTGAAAATACCGGCAACGTGGGCAAGATGATCTACGGCGATACGTGGTACTATGCCGCCGTGCTGGACGAGCAGTACGCGGAGATCCTGCGTCCGGGTCGGATCGTTACGCTGCGGCTGGCCAAGGGTTTGGAGCGCGATATTGACGTGACGGTGGAATCTGTCAGTGAGCCGGAGGGCGGACAGGCGGCGGTGGTGTTATCCTGCACGGAATATCTGCCCCAGGTCACCACGCTGCGCCGTCAGGCGGCGTCTTTGATCATGCACACCTACGAGGGTCTTCGCATCCCGTCTTCGGCGCTGCGTATGGATCAAGACGGCGTGCTGGGCGTTTACTGTGTGGCGGGGATCACCGCCCGGTTCAAGCCGGTGGAGGTGGTGTATCGCGGCAGCGGCTATACGCTGGTACAGCCGGCGGACAATGCCTCCGATTCCGCCACCTTGCGCCGGGGCGATGAGGTCATACTCACCGCCAGCCATCTGGAGGACGGCATCGTCGTGCGCTGACGGGACGGGAGAAAAATTTTCACTTTTCTGTCCCTTTTTGTTGACATAAACAAAAAAATATATGATAATAAGGAGAAGACGCCGCCGGATAAGGCGGCGGAACGCCCATATTTTGTAAGGAGGCTTTTGCCATGAGTTTTATAGACGATATCAAGAGCATTCTCCGTCCCGGTGACGATGAGGACGAATTTGAAGACGATCCCCTGGAGCGTCAGCGCAGTGAAAGCCGGCTCTTCTCCGATGAACACCGTGAAGAGCGCAGAGCCGAGGAGCGGCGCAGTAAGGTCGTCAATATTCACGCCACCACGCAGCTGAAGGTGGTGCTGGTGAAGCC
>DBWU01000079.1:6629-10388 GCA_002309395.1 Oscillospiraceae bacterium UBA1230 | reverse complement strand
AAGCGCACGGTGGTGCTGAATCTGGAATCCACGAATAAGGACGTTGCGCGCCGTCTGGTAGACTTTCTGTGCGGCGTAGCATATGCCGGCGACGGGAAGATCAAGAAGGTCGCCGCCAATACCTACATCATCACGCCCTATTCCGTGGACATTATGGGCGATTTGATCGACGAACTGGAAAACAACGGCATGTGCCTGTAAACGGGGCGCAAGACAGAGAATAAACTGTTCGGGAGGAAAAAAGTATGTTGACGCCACAGGAAGTTTCCGGAAAAGCCTTTCCCCGTTCCTCATTTGTCGGCAGCAGCGGCTATCAGATGGCGGCGGTGGATGAATTTTTGGACACGCTGACAGAGGATTACTCCACGCTGTTCAAGGAGAATGCCACCCTCAAAGCCAAGCTCAAAGTGCTGGCGGAGCGGGTAGAAGAATACCGCGCCACGGAGGATGCCATGCGCTCGGCGCTGTTGACGGCGCAAAAGATGGCTTCCAAGCTGGTACAGGAGGCGCAGGAGGAGAAGGACAAGGTCCTGTCCAACGCGCGCAAGGAGGCGGCGGATCAGATCGCCGTGCTGGATCAGCAGGTGGAGGAAGCCAAAGAGCGTCTGGTTCAGGCGCAAAAGAGTATGCAGTCGTTTATCGACGGTGCGCGCGCTCTTTGCACCAAGCAGATCGATCAGTTAGACAAGCTGCCCGAACTGCCGCTGGCGAAGGAAGCTCCCGCCCGGCCGGCGGAGGAACCGGCGGCGGAAGAGGCGCAGGAGGAAGATGCGCCGGCGGAACCCGTTCAGGACGCGCCGGAGGAGCAGGAGCCCGACACCACAGGCGACACCACCGTTTTGCCCGATGATTTCAAGTTGAGTCTGGATCAGTTGAAGTTCGGTCCCAACTATAAAGGCAAATAAATCACAAAAAGCGGTCGCGCGTTTGGTACGGCCGCTTTTTCCTATGTTCCAACGGAGGCGGCTATGAAACCCGTTATTGCCCTGCTGTATGATTTTGATAAAACCCTTTGCACCACGGATATGGAGGATTACGCCTTCATCCCCGCGCTGGGGATGACGCCCCGTGCCTTTTGGGACCTTGCCAACGAGTTTGGCAGGGAGAACAAGATGGACGGGTTGCTGGCGTATATGTACACCATGATCCGCCAGTGCCGCCAGCGCGGGATCCGGCTCGATCGCGCGTTTTTGCGCCGTTGCGGCGAAGCGGTGACGCTCTTTCCCGGTGTGCGCGACTGGTTCAGCCGCATCAACGCCTTCGGCGCGGAGCTGGGCGTGGAGGTAGAGCATTACGTTCTCTCCTCCGGGCTTCGTGAGATCATCGAGGGCACCGGCATCGCCCACGAGTTTAAGGAGATCTACGCCTGCGAGTTTCTCTATGACGAGCATGGCGACGCGTCCTGGCCGAAGCTGGACGTGAATTTCACCAACAAGACCCAGTTCATCTACCGTATCAACAAAGGCGTGCTGGACGTGAGTGACGACCGGGCGCTCAACAGTTCCATGCCGGATGACAGTAAGCGGATCCCCTTCACCAATATGCTCTATATCGGCGACGGGTTGAGCGATGTACCCTGCATGAAAATGACCCGTGCCTACGGCGGTCAGGCGATCGCCGTCTATCAGGACAGCAACCGTGCCGCCGTGGAGGAGCTGCTTTGCCGGGGCAGGGTGAATTTCATCTTCCCGGCAGATTACCGTGCCGGGACGCCGCTGGATGAGACGGTGCGCGATATTCTCCGCCACATGGCGATCTCCGACCGCCTGGCGGAGACCCATACCTGTCAGGTCCGCGGGATCGGCACGGGCGAGATGGCGGAGCAGGAGCGGTGGTTCTGAACCGAACGAATAAAAAAGAGGGAGAACAGCGGCGCTGTTCTCCCTCTTTTTTATGTCTATCACTCCAAATAGTTCAGCGGATTAACGTACGTTCCGTTCAGTTGGATCCCAAAATGGCAGTGAGGTCCGCTGGCAACGCCGGTCATTCCCATCCGGGCGATCATCTGCCCCTGATACACGTGGTCGCCCACGTTTACCAGCAGGGCGCTGTTGTGCCCGTAGGTGGTGACGAAGCCGTTTCCGTGATCGATCCGCACCGTGTAGCCGGTGCCGCTCCACCAGCCGGCCAGCACCACTGTGCCGCCGTCGGAGGCGTAGATCGGCGTGCCGGTGCTGTTGGCGATATCCAGCGCCTCGTGATAGGTGGTGGCGCCGGCGATCCCTGTGCTTCGATAGCCGAAATAGGAGGTGATGGTGCCGTAGCAGGGCCAGCGGAACGTCCCGGTGGGGAACCAGGAGGGGCGCACCTTCGTGCCGCGGATCTGCACCTCCGCCACAGGCTCGCGCAGCGTCACACTGGCAACCACCTGCCGCCCCGTCTCCGCGCCGTTGACGTAGGTCACGTTGGCGGTCACGTCGGCTTTGCCGTATACGCCTGCGGAGAGCACTTTATATTCGCCCTGATACATGGTGTCGTCATCCTGATAGGTGACGGAGAAGGGAAGGTCGCGCACGTAACTCTGCCGCTCCACGTCCACCACCGTCAGATACGGCACGGCGCGTGACACGGTCAGCACGTCCCCTGCGTGGAGCATATCCACGTCGTAACCGGGGTTCATGCCCAGCAGCTGCTCCAGCGTCAGGTCGAACTGTTCCGCCACGGTGTAATAGGTGTCGCCGTCCTTCACCGTATAGGTGATCTCGCCGACCTTGGTATCGTTGATCTTTTCCGCAATATATCCCAGATTCATCAGCCCACTGCGTGGCACGTATTCCTCCCGTACCTCCACCTGTTCGGTGAAACTGCATTCCACCGTGTTGGCGGTCACGTAGCCGATCTTCATCTGCTCCAGAAGCTCCTCCAGCGCGCCGGGGAACGTGGTAGCCGCCACCGGCTCGCCGTTGACGTAGAGCATATAGCCGTATACCACCTCGTCCAGCGTCTCCATCAGCGTATCTTCCAGCGCCGATTGCTTTTCCACCGTGCGCCGCCCTACCAACTGGCGCTGCACGCTCAGCAAACTGCGGTCGATCTGATACGCTTCGCTGCCCAGTGCCGTCTGGGTAATGGATTCCACCGTCTCCACCGCCCGCTCCGCCGTCTTCGCCGTGGCGACGACGCCCAGCGCCGTGCCGTCATAGCTGACGGACGTGCCGATGGTATACAGCGACAGCACCACCGCCACCGCCGCGATCACCAGCGCGCCGGAGAGGAAAATGGCAGGGTGGAGCTGCAGCTCCTCCGCCCAACTGCGCCACCGGCCTCTGCCGCGTGCGGAGCGTTTTTTCCGGTGCAGCAGCCGCTCCCGCATCCTGCCGCCCAGCAGAGGCAGACTGCCCCATAGCAGCAGCAGAAGCTGCACCGCCGCCAGATCCGATTCCGGGAAACGGTTGCTGTGCCGCTCACGGGACAGTGCCCGGATCTTTTCCGTGACGCGCCTCGGTACGCGCAGCGTGCGCCCTGCCGCCGCCCACAGGCGCGCAAAGAGCGCTCCCGTCGCCGCGAAGCACCGTGCCGCGCCGGAGGGCAGGCGTTTCATACCGCGCCACACCGCCGAGGCGAGATAGGCGCCAAGCGCCTTTAGCACGGCAAAAAATCGCCTCACACGGGGCAGAGCCTTCCCGGCGCCGCGCCGCGCCGCCGCCCACAGGCGCGCAAAGAACGCCCCCGTCGCCGCAAAGCACCGCGCCGCGCCGGAGAGCAGGCGTTTCATACCGCGCCACGCCGCCGAGGCGAGATAGGCGCCAAGCGCCTTTA
>DBWU01000079.1:6333-6522 GCA_002309395.1 Oscillospiraceae bacterium UBA1230 | reverse complement strand
TTTCGTCCGGCCGCCGGTCTTGCCGTTCGGTTCGTCTCCGGCGGCGCCGTATGCTTGTCCATATTCTACCGCCTAAAAAGTTACAAAAGCGTTACAAATTGTATCATACCCTTTTTTGTGCCGTTCGTCAAGGAAAACTTCTCCGGCGCCGCGGCGCGCAAAAAGGAAAGATCCTGTCACAGCTGTGAC
>DBWU01000079.1:2409-6264 GCA_002309395.1 Oscillospiraceae bacterium UBA1230 | reverse complement strand
GTAATACCGATATACCAACCCTGCGGCGCGGGATACAGTATAACACACCCGTCTGGATTTTGCAACCTCTAAATTTTCCGCCGCCGGCATGATTTTTTTGCGATCGTCATACCATGCAAAAAAGGAGTGTGAGCAGAATGAAACGAATGGTTTGCGCGGCGGTATCCCTGTTGCTGCTGGCGGCGCTGCTGCCCGTGGGGGCGCAGGCGGTGGAACTGCCCATCGCGTCGCGTTCGGCGATCTTGATGGAGAAATCCACCGGTCGGGTGCTGTACGCCAAAAACGAGCATGAGCCGCTGGAGCCTGCCAGCGTCACGAAGGTCATGACGCTGCTTCTGACCATGGAGGCGATCGACAGCGGCGCCCTTTCCTATACCGACGTGGTCACCGCCAGCGATAACGCCAGCTCCATGGGCGGCAGTCAGGTCTACCTGAAGGCCGGGGAGCAGATGACGGTGGAGGATCTTCTGAAGGCGGTCTGCGTAGCATCGGGCAACGACGCGTCGGTGGCGCTGGCGGAGCATCTGGCAGGCGTAACGGAGCTGTTTGCCGAGCGGATGAACAACCGCGCCCGTGAGCTGGGCATGAGGGACACCCATTTTGTCAACTGCAACGGTCTTCCGGCGGACGGACACGTCACCAGCGCCTACGACATCGCGCTGATGAGCCGTGAGCTGATCCTGCGCCACCCGGATATCCGCCGCTTTACCACCATCTGGATGGATACGCTCCGGCAGGGCGCGTTCCAGCTCAGCAACACCAATAAGCTGATCCGTTTTTACGACGGTGCCACGGGTCTGAAAACCGGCTCCACCGGTTCCGCCGGCTACTGCATCAGCGCCACCGCCGAGCGCGACGGCATGGAGCTGATCGCTGTGACGATGAAAGCCGACACCTCCGACGAACGGTTTGAGGACGCCAAGACGCTTCTCAACTACGGCTTTTCCACCTACGCGCTGGTAGACGCCGCCGAGGGCGTGGAGCTTCCGGGCGTGCCGGTGGTGCTGGGGAACGCCGCCGCCGTACCCGTTGCCGTGGGCGGCGAAACGATGCTTTTGACGGAACGCGCCGCCGCCGGTGCGGTGGAGCGCACCGTTACGCTGGAGGAATCGGTGGAAGCGCCGGTGCAGGCAGGGGACGTGATCGGGCAGTTGAGGGTCACCAGCGGCGACACGGAGCTTGCCGTACTGCCGCTGACGGCGGCGGAATCGGTGCCGCGTCTGACGTGGGGACAGCTTTTCGGGCGCTTACTGCTGCGTGCCGTATGTTTGCCCGCGGATCAGGGATAAGTTTTCCTTGTGTTTTTGCGCCGATGGATTTATGATATAGAAAAGCATCCGATCCATTTTACAAGGGAGGTCATGTCATGATCCAAGTGCAGCTGTCCAATATCCGCCCCTTCATTCCCCAACCCTATGAGGCGGAGCTCACACCCCGTCTGCTGACTGCCCACCGGCATTTACAGTGCCATGACGGCGCCGGCAGTGATTTCACCGGCTGGGTGGAACTGCCTCAGGCGTATGACAGGGAGGAGTTTGCCCGGATCAAGGCGGCGGCGCGCAAGATCCGCTCCGATTCTCAGGCGCTGGTGGTCGTCGGGATCGGCGGTTCCTATCTGGGTGCCCGGGGCGTGATCGAGTGTCTGTGTTCCGCCAATTACAATTTAAAGAAAAAGGATACGCCCAATATCTATTTTGTGGGCAACGGTCTGAGCTCCGACTATATGAGCCAGATCATGGAGCTGCTGGACGGGGTGGATTTCTCGGTGAACGTGATCTCCAAGTCCGGCACCACCACGGAGCCGGCGGTGGCGTTCCGCTTTTTCCGCCGTCTGCTGGAGGAGCGCTATGGCGCCGAGGGCGCGGCGCGGCGGATCTACGCCACCACTGACCGAAACCGCGGCGCGCTGAAAGCGCTGGCGGACAGCGCCGGGTATGAGACCTTCGTCGTGCCGGACGACGTGGGCGGCAGATACAGCGTGCTGACGGCGGTGGGACTTCTGCCCATCGCCGTGGCGGGCGTGGATCTTGACGAACTGATGTCCGGCGCCGCCGACATGATGAAGACCTGCGCCGCGGAGGATCCGGATCAAAACCCCGCCTGGCAGTACGCCGCCGCCCGGTATGCGCTGTACCGTCTGGGTAAGCGCATCGAGATCCTGGCGGCGTATGAGCCGGACTTCCGCTTCATGGCGGAGTGGTGGAAACAGCTCTACGGCGAATCCGAAGGCAAGGAGAACAAGGGATTGTTCCCTGCCAGCGTGGAGTTTACCGCCGATCTGCACTCCATGGGTCAGTATATCCAGCAGGGCGAGCGCACCATGCTGGAAACGGTGGTGCGCTTCGGCGCGTCCCGCCGGGAAAACGTGGTGCCCTTTGACGAGCAAAACGGCGACGGGCTGAATTTCCTGGCAGGGAAGGATATGGACTTTATCGCCCGTCAGGCGATGGACGGTACGCTGCTGGCCCACGTGGAGGGCGGCGTCCCCAATATCATCCTTCAGGCGGAGCGGATCTGCCCCCGCACGCTGGGCGAGCTGATCTACTTCTTTGAATACGCCTGCGGCTTGAGCGGCTATCTGCTGGAGGTAAATCCCTTCGACCAGCCGGGCGTGGAGGCGTATAAGAAAAACATGTTCGCTCTGCTGGGAAAACCGGGCTACGAGGCGCTGCGCCAGACGCTTCTTACGAAGCTGGATCGGTAAAATCTACAAAAAGGGAAGGCGTTTTTCTGCATTGCCATTTTTCGCGGAATATGGTATGCTGTAAGAGGGACAAGCAGATCCCCTACAAAAGCACAAGGAGTGATTTCGTATGGTTCGTTTGATTATGGGCGGTAACGGCGCCGGCAAGACCAAGCAGCTGATCGACATGGTCCACAAAGCGGTGGAGTCGGAGAGCGGCAGCGTGGTGTGCATTGAGCCGAAGGCGGATATGCGCTATGACATCAGCTATAACGCCCGGTTGGTGAATGCCGGCGAGTACGGTTTGAATTCGTTTGAGAGCCTGCGCGGCTTTTTATGCGGTCTGTACGCAGGCAATTACGATATTTCCCATATTTTTGTGGACAACCTCTGCAAGATCGCCCATAGCGACGATATGGCGAAAGCCGAGCAGCTTTTGGACTGGCTGGATCGGTTCAGTGAGAAGAACGCCATCAAATTCACCGTGACCATCAGCGCCGGTGAGGAAGCCGCCACGGACGGCATGAAGCGGTATCTTTAAGAGCAGCAAAAAAGACGGGTGAACCGGCGTTCACCCGTCTTTCTCATTTCAGCGAAGATCAGGAAGGAAAAATTGAGATGAGGAGATAAGGAAATAATCGCTGAAATGAGCGGATCACGGCGGCGGCATCCACTCCGCCGCGGCGCGTCCGTTGTTGAAAATTTAGCACTTTTATCCGCTAAAGTCAATGACGGATGCCACAAAGTTTTTCCTTATTTTCCGCCAATAAATAGGGAAATAGACAGATAAGAAACGGGGCGCCTAAGCGCCCCGTCCCGTCGTCGTTTGATACCCTGCCTGCTCAAAGGGGGGTATTTTCCAGTATACCCGAAACGCTGCGAAAAAGCAACGGTAGGTTTTGACAAAAAAGAGGGGAAAATTTTGTGGAAAAATCCGCGGAGAAAATCGAAAAAACGCCTTTTCTCCCGGCGGCCGCAGGTGTATAATAAGGGCGTTATTTTGTCGGAAAGAGGGATATTGCGGTGAAGATCGGGTTTGACAACGATAAGTATCTCGCCCTGCAGGCGGAGCATATCAAGGAGCGGCGCAGTCAGTTCGGCGGCAAGCTGTATCTGGAGTTCGGCGGCAAGCTGTTTGACGACTACCACGCCAGCCGGGTGCTGCCGGGCTT
>DBWU01000079.1:2054-2364 GCA_002309395.1 Oscillospiraceae bacterium UBA1230 | reverse complement strand
GCAAGATCCGGGGCGATCTGGGCATCCGCTATGATGAGGACGTTCTGCGCCTGATCGACGTGTTCCGCGATCTGGGATTCTTCGTAGGCAGCGTGGTCATCACGCGTTATGCCGGTCAGAGCGCGGCGGACGCTTTCATCAAGCGTTTGACGGCGCTGGGCATCCGCAGCTATAAGCACTATCCCATTTCCGGGTATCCCTCCGGCGTGAGCCATATCGTCAGCGAGGAGGGGCTGGGCAAAAACGAGTATATCGAGACCAGCCGTTCGGTGGTGGTGGTCACTGCGCCGGGTCCCGGCAGCGGCAAGAT
>DBWU01000079.1:0-1946 GCA_002309395.1 Oscillospiraceae bacterium UBA1230 | reverse complement strand
ATGATCGACCCGTTCCATCTGGAGGCGTACGGAGAGACGACGGTCAACTACAACCGGGACGTGGAGATCTTCCCGGTGCTGGCCGCCATGTTTGAAAAGATCCAGGGTCAGTGCCCCTATAAGTCCCCCACGGATATGGGCGTGAATATGGCGGGCTTTGCCATCGTGGACGACGCGGTGTGTCAGCAGGCCAGCCGCATGGAGATCCTGCGCCGGTACTATGCCGGTATGGTGGATCACATCAAAGGCAAGTGCGACGAGAGCGTGGTAACGAAGCTGGAGATGGTGATGCAGCAGTCCGGCGTCACGCCGGAGCTCTGCCCGGCGGTGCAGGCGAGCCTTACCAAAGCCGCGGAGACCGGCGCGCCTGCCGGCGCCATGGTGTTGCCTGACGGCGCGGTGGTCACCGGTAAGACCTCCTCGCTGCTGGGGCCCAGCGCGGCGCTCCTTTTGAACGCGCTGAAGCATCTGGCAGGGATCCGCCACGATCTGGAGCTGATCCCGGCGTCTGTGATCGAGCCTATCAGCGCCATGAAGATCGACTATCTGGGTCATCGCAATCCCCGTCTGCACTCCGACGAGGTGCTCATCGCGCTGACGATCTCCGCCTTGAGCAATCCTCTGGCGGCGCTGGTACAGCAGCAGCTCAAGAACCTGCGCGGCTGTGAGGCGCACTTCACGGTGATCCTCTCGGAGGAGGACGCCAAGCTCTATCACCGGCTGGGGATCCGGGTGAGCTGTGAGCCAAAATACGAGATCCGCAAGCTGTATCATAAGGACTGACGGGCGCGTCTTGGAAAACGCGGCGGTTGAAATTGCCGCCGTAATGCGCTATAATAATGCGTACATTATCGGCAAATAGGGGAATCATCATGGAGAAGATCAAAGTGACCTGCGACTCCACTTGCGATTTGACAGCGGCTCTGTACAGCGCGTACGATATTGGCGTGTTGCCTCTGGGCATCACACTGGGCGACCGGATCTATACAGACGGCGTGGACGTGACGGTGCAGGACCTGTACGCCTACGCGGACAAAACGGGGACGCTGCCCAAGACCTCCGCCGTTTCACCGGCGGAATACGCCGCCGCGTTCCGCCCGTGGGTGGAGCAGGGGTACAGCGTGATCCATATCAATATCTCCTCGGAAATGTCCGCCTGCTATCAAAACGCCTGTCTGGCGGCGCAGGAAGTGGAGAACGTCTATCCCGTTGACAGCCGGAATCTCTCCAGCGGCTCCGGTCATCTGGCGCTGTTGGCGGTGGAGCTTGCCCGTGAGGGCAAGAGCGCCGGCGAGATCGTGGCGATCCTCAACGAGCGCAAGGAAAAGCTGGACGTGAGCTTCGTGCTGCAGCATCTGGAGTATCTGCGTATGGGCGGTCGGTGTTCCGGCGTGGCGGTGCTGGGAGCGAATCTGCTGAAGCTCCGCCCGGAGATCCGGGTGCAGGACGGGGTGATGGGCGTGGGCGCCAAATACCGTGGCAGTATGCAGCGCTCCGTGTGCGACTATATCCGCGGCCGTCTGGAGGGCAGAACAGATCTGGATCTCAAGCGCATTTTCATTACCCATTCCCCCATGTCCCGCGAGGTGGTGGACGCCGCCGTGGCGCTGGTGAAGGAGCTGCAACCCTTTGAAGAGGTGATCGAGACGGATGCCGGCAGTACCATCGGGAGTCATTGCGGCCCGGATTGCCTGGGCGTGCTGTTTTTCAAGAAGTAAACGTATCCGTAAAAACACCGCAGACCGATAAGGCCTGCGGTGTTTTTCAGCGTGCCAAAGAAGCCTCGCAGAGTTCGCGCCGCGCACGGCGCGAAGACGTGGAATCGTCATTTGCCGCGGCGTGTACGTGGCAAATGACACCGCTCAGACTACGAAGTGTGCGAATGGTACGCCATGGGCGCACCATGAGTGCGCGCAGTAGGCTGCAATCCTTTTGTCAAAAAACGC
>DBWU01000067.1:20306-23841 GCA_002309395.1 Oscillospiraceae bacterium UBA1230 | reverse complement strand
TCGCCGGCATGCTTGGTTTTTACGTCCTCCAGAACTCTTGCAAGATAGGCATTCATTGGCGTATTTCCCCCTTATCACAGATGGCATTTTTCGGTAATCCCGTGCCCTTGGTATCATACCATCTTTTCCTCTTTTTCACAAGTGGGAATCTACCGAATTTTATAAAAAAAGCCATCCCCTCCCGGTCTTGACAATTTTGCGGTATGCTTTATAATAAACGTAACGTGACGGATCGTCGCAGACTGCTTTTCCAAAAAAAATAGCGCGGCTGTGAGCGGCGGCGCGAAGGAGTTTTTTATGCTGACCTATACCATGACCGTGGCGGGCGTAACGCGCCAGCTGCCCCTGTGCCGTATCAACGACGAGCTGTATATCGGCGCGTTCATCTGCTTTGGCGACGCGGAGCTGACCGTAGCCTGCGCGCGGGAGCTTTTGAAGCTGGTGGATCCCTCCGAGTACGATTATCTCTTCACCGCCGAGGCAAAGAGCATCCCCCTCATCCACGAGATGGCGCGGCAGTCCGGCGCGAAGAAGTATTTTATCGCCCGTAAGGGTCCCAAGGCGTATATGCCCGATCCCATCCACGTGGAGGATCGCTCCATCACCACCGCCGGCACCCAGAAGCTCTATCTGGGACGTGACGACGCCGATCTGATCTGCGGCAAGCGCGTCCTGCTCATCGACGACGTGATCTCCACCGGCGGCAGCATCAAGGCGATGGAAGATCTGGTGGCGCTGGCAGGCGGCACGGTGGCCGGCAGGATCGCGGTCCTGGCGGAAGGCGCCGCCGCGGATCGGCCCGACATCCGTTATCTGGAAAAACTGCCGCTGTTCAACCCGGACGGCACAGTGAAATAATGCCCTGCTCCGGCGCCTTGCGAGGTGCCGGAGCTTTTCAAAACGCGAATAAACCACAGGAGGTTCAGCTATGGCGACAAGTGAAAGCTATGCCGGCAAGATCAACCGTAAACTCAACAAGAAACTGCGGATCATCAACGTGGCGGCAGGGCGTGAAAAGGCGGATCTCGTTTTAAAGAACGCCACCTACGTGAACGTGTTCTCCAACGAGCTGTGCCAGGGCGATATCGCCGTGGCGGAGGGTCTCATCGTGGGCATGGGCTCCTACGAGGGCGTTCGGGAATCGGACGTGTCCGGCAAGATCGTTCTGCCCGGATTTTTAGACGCCCATATCCATCTGGAAAGCTCCCTGGTCACACCCACGGAATTTGCCAAGGCGGTGTTGCCCCACGGCACCACCACCGTCATCACCGACCCCCACGAGATCACCAACGTGATGGGGACGGACGGTATCGAATATATGCTCCAGGCCACCGAAGGGCTGCCGGTGGACGTGCGCTTTATGCTCCCGTCCTGCGTTCCCGCCACGCCGCTGGACGAGTCCGGCGCCAATCTGGACTATCGCGCTATCGATTCGTTCTACGACCACCCCCGGGTGCAGGGTCTGGCGGAGATGATGAACGCCTACGGTGTGACCCACGCCTTCCCGGACGTGGTATCCAAGATCGTCGCCGCCCAGGCGCACCATAAGAAGATCGACGGACACGCCCCGGATCTTTCGGGCAACAACCTCAACGCCTACGTTGCCGCCGGCGTGTATTCCGACCACGAGTGCTACCGGCTGGAGGACGCTCTCGCCAAGCTCCGGCGCGGGCAGTTCATCATGATCCGGGACGGCACCGCCGCCCGGAATCTGGAGGCGCTGGTACCGCTTCTGTGCGATCAGTACGTGGAGCGGTGTATGTTCTGCACCGACGATAAGCACCCCAACGACCTGCTGGAAACGGGGCATATCGACTATATCGTAAAGCGCGCCATCGCCCTGGGCGCCGACCCCATCCTCGCCGTCAAGGCGGCCTGCCACAACGCCGCGCGGTACTTCCTCCTCAATAACCGGGGCGCTATCGCACCGGGGTATCTGGCGGATTTCGTGGTGATCGACGACTTTGCCTCCTTCACCATCGAGCAGGTCTATAAAAAAGGCGCCCTCATGTGCGACCACGGCGAGCTGACCGGCTTTGCCGCCCCGGAGATCGACCCGTATCTGACCGCCAAGAGCCACGATACCTTCCATCTTCGCACCCTGACGCCGGAGAGCTTTGCCGACAGCCGTCCCCGCGGCGTGATCGGCATGGTCAGCGGCGAGATCACCACCACCGACGCCGGATATGCCGATCATATCGACGCGGAAAACGATATCCTCAAGATCGCCGTGGTGGAGCGGCATAAGAACACCAAGCACATCGGCATCGGCTATATCAAGGGCTACGGACTGCGCCACGGCGCGGTGGCGACCTCCATCAGCCACGATTCCCACAATATCATCGTGGTAGGCGCCAACGAATCGGATATGGCGCTGGCGGCAAACCGTGTGATCGAGCTGGGCGGCGGTATCGTGGTGGCGGAAAACGGCGCCGTAACGGCGGAGGTGCCGCTGGCGATCGCCGGTATCATGTCCGACGAGCCGCTGGTCACGGTGAATGAGAAGCTGGAGCGCGCCAAGGCGCGGTGCTTTGCCGCCGGCGTGAACCCCGGGATCGATCCTTTTATGACCCTCAGCTTCATGGCGCTGCCGGTGATCCCGGCGCTACGCATCACCACCCGCGGCGTGTACGACGTGAATTCCCAGCAGTATATCTGATACGCAGGAGGCGTCTATGGAAGTCACTCTTTTGCTCCGGCAGCTCCATCTTTTCGAGCGTCTGAAAGACGCCACCCGTCACTGTCACACCTCCGGCATGCGGCATGAAAGCGTGGCGGAGCATAGCTGGCGTCTGTGTCTTTTCGCCTATTTCCTCAAAGACGAGTTCCCCGACCTGGATATGGACCGCGTCATCCGGATGTGCCTGATCCACGATCTGGGCGAATGTTTCACAGGCGATATCCCCACCTTTGAAAAAAGCGCCGGCGATGAGAAAAAAGAGTCGCATCTCCTCCGGGCGTGGGTCGAAACGCTGCCGCCGCCGTACCGGGAGGAGCTGACCGCGCTTTACGCGGAAATGGACGCTTTGATAACGCCGGAAGCCAAGCTCTATAAGGCGCTGGATAAGCTGGAGGCGGTGATCCAGCACAACGAGTCGCCCCTTGCCACGTGGCTGCCGCTGGAACGGGAATTGAACCTGACCTACGGTGAGGACGCCGCCGCCTTCTCCCCGTACCTGACCGCGCTGCGCCAGGCGGTGCGTCAGGATACCGTCCGCAAGCTGGCGCAAGAGGCGTAAGCGCACCGCTCATATGCAAAAAACGGAGAACGGCACAAGTCCGTTCTCCGTTTCATTTCGGGCATTTACGCCGCGTGGAGCTCGTTATACGCCTTACGCACGGCGATAGCGAGCTGATCGGCGCAGGACGTGGGGCGCGGACCGCAGGTGTTGCCCTTGAGCTTCTCCTCGATCTGCTCCACCGTCCAGCCGTCCACCAGCTTGGAGATGGCTTTCAGATTTCCGTCACAGCCGCCGATAAAGCGGATGCCGGTGATCACGTCGTCCTCGATATGGAAACGGATCTCCATCGAGCA
>DBWU01000067.1:13678-20276 GCA_002309395.1 Oscillospiraceae bacterium UBA1230 | reverse complement strand
ATGCGCTGAAAAAATTATAGCCGCTCCGGGTCCCGTTTGTCAACCGTCCGGTGCGCCGAAAGAAGGCGCATGGCGTTGAGGATACACAGCACCGCCACGCCCACGTCGGCGAATACCGCCGTCCACATGGTGGCAAGTCCCGCGGCGCTGATGATCAGCACCGCCGCCTTCACCGCCAGCGCGAACACGATGTTCTGCCGGGATACGGTCACCGTGCGCCGGGCGATCTCCATCACCCGGGGCAAACGGCGCAGATCGTCGTCCATGATCACCACGTCAGCGGCCTCAATGGCGGCGTCGGAGCCGAGAGACCCCATGGCGATCCCCACGTCGGCGCGTCGCAAAACCGGCGCGTCGTTGATCCCGTCTCCGATAAAAGCGAGCCGTCCGCCAGCCGGAAGCGCGGCGAGCAGTTCCTCCACTTTCGCCACTTTGTCGCCGGGCAGAAGCCGGGCGTACACCTCATCCACCCCCAGCGTGCGCGCCACGGCAAGAGCGGCGGGGGCGCGGTCGCCGGTGAGCATCACCATGCGGCGAACGCCCTGCCGGCGAAGGGCGCGGATCGCCCGGGGCGCCTCGTCCTTCACCGCGTCGCTGATGCAGACGGCGCCCAGATACGCGCCGTTTCGCGCCGCGTGGCACACCGTCACGCCCTCCGGCACTTCGGCGGTGCAGGAAACGCCGGCTTGCTCCAAAAACGCTTCGCTGCCCACCAGCACCGTCTCGCCCGATACCAGCGCGCTGACGCCGCTGCCGGCGTGGTTTTGCACTTCCTGCGCCGCAGGCGGCACGATCCCCTCCTCCGCGGCATCGCGCAAAATCGCCTGCGCGATGGGGTGGGTGGATCCGCTCTCCGCCGCCGATACCGCCGTCAGCAGATCCATCCGCGACACGTCTTTCGCGCACAAAATGGCGGAGACCTTAAACTCTCCCTTCGTCAGCGTGCCGGTCTTATCCGACACCACCGTGTCAAGTCCGGCCAACAGCTCCAGATAGTTGGAGCCTTTGACCAGAACGCCGCACCGGCTTGCCGCGCCGATCCCGCCGAAAAACGCCAGCGGCACCGAGATCACCAGCGCGCAGGGGCAGGAGATGACCAGAAACGCGCAGGCGCGGTAGATCCACGTGCCCCACGCGCCGCCAAAGATCGGCGGCACCAGCGCCAGTGCCAGCGCCGAAAAGACCACCGCCGGCGTATAGTGCCGGGCAAAACGGGTGATAAACTGTTCCGTGGCGGATTTTTTCTCCGCCGCCTCCTCCACCAGCGCCAGGATGCGTGACACGGCGGAATCCTCAAACACCTTGTCGCACCGCACGCGCAGCAACCCCTCGCCGTTGATACAGCCGGATACCACGCCCGTTCCCTCGCCGGCGCGGCGCGGCACGCTCTCGCCCGTAAGGGCGGAGGTATCCAGCCAGCTCTCGCCGGAGAGCACCGTGCCGTCCACCGGGATCCGTTCTCCCGGGCGGATCACCAGCACGTCTCCCACCGCCACTTCGTCCGGGTCCACGGTCTCCACCTCGCCGTTTCGCTCCACACGGGCGAAGGAGGGCACGATCTCCATCAGCGCCTTCACCGACCCCCTGGAGCGCCCCACGGCGTAATCCTGAAACCACTCGCCCACCTGATAAAAGAGCATCACCGCCACCGCCTCGGCGTTCTCCGCCGTGGCAAAGGCGCCCACCGTGGCGACCGTCATCAAAAAGCACTCGTCAAAGGGCTGGCGGTTCTTCACCCCCAGCGCCGCCTTACGCAGTACCGGCGTGCCGCACAGGAGATAGGGCGCCAGATACAGCGCCATGGCGAACCAGCGGTTCGTGAATACCGCCGGCAAAACGCCCAGCCGGTCTGCTGCCAGCACCGCCGCGAACAGCGCCGCCGCCAGCAAAATGCGGCACAGCCGCCGCTTCTGCTTTCGCTCCATGGCGCCTCAGCACTCCACGGAGAAATCCGGCTCGATCTTCTTCCCGGCGGCGACGGCGGCGCGAAGCACCTCGTCAAACCGCTCGTCCGGCGCCTCCAGCGTGAATTTCTGCATCATGAAGTTGATCCGCACGCTCTCCACGCCGTCCAGCTTGGCGATGGCGTCTTCCACCTTGGCGGCGCAGTTGGCGCAGTCGATCTCACAGTTGAATTTCTTTTTCATGGTCTTCTCTCCCCTTTTTCTATTCCTCGATATGCTCCTTGCCCATGGCAAGGATCGTCTTCACGTGGTCGTCCGCCAGCGCGTAGATCATCAGCTTCCCCTCCCGACGGGCGCGGATCAGCCCTGCCGCCTTCAAAAGCCGAAGCTGATGGGATATGGCGGACTGGTTCATCTCCAGATCCTCGCAGATCTCCGTCACGTTTTTCTCTCCGCCGTAGAGATCGTACAGGATACGGATGCGCGTAGAGTCGCCGAACACCTTGAAAAGCTCCGCCAGATCGCTCCATTCATCCTCCGCCGCGTTGGCGATCCTGTGCTTCTCCGCTTCGCTGCCCTTGCGTACGTCTGCCATCTCTTCTCCCCCCCCTTGTCACGTTTGATTATATGAATATATTATCATATGTTTATATCATTGTCAAGGGGACGACCGAAAAAAACAAAACGCACCGCAAAAACTTGCGATGCGTTTTCAGGCATGGTCGGTTCATTTCGCCGGCGCGGCGCAGTCGCCGGGTGCGCCGCGGAGCATGGTCAAGCCGTGTTCCAGCGCGCACAGCACCGCAGAAAGGTTCTCCCGCGCCGCCTTGGGGCTGCCGGGGAGGTTCACGATCAGCGTTCTGCCCCGGATCCCCGCCGCCGCCCGGGAGAGCATGGCTCTGGGCGTAACGGCAAGGGAGGCGCTCCGCATGGCTTCGGGGATGCCGGGGGTCAGGCGCTCACACACCGCCAGCGTAGCCTCCGGCGTTACGTCACGGGGCGCAAAGCCGGTGCCGCCGGTGGTCACCACCAGCGCCACGTCCTCATCCGCCGCCGCGCACAGCGCCGACCGGATCTGTGCCTCCTCGTCCGGCACCACCGACACGCCCGGCACCTCGTATCCCGCCTCACGAAGCATCTCAAGCACCGCCGGACCCGACTCATCCCGCCGCTCGCCCCGAAAACTCCTGTCGCTGACGGTGATCACCTGCGCCGTATACATACGCGTTCCCTCACTTTCCGAAGGGGCAGACGGGATAGCGGCACTCGCCGCACCCCAGGCACAGTCCCCCCTCGCCCATTTTCACAAAATCGCTCCGCTCCACGGCAATCCCCGCCGCGATACGCGGCAATACGAGATCGAACACCGTGGCCTTGGCGTACATCACGCACCCCGGCAGTCCCATCACCGGCGTACCGTCTTCAAAATAACCCAGCAGGAACATAGCGCCCGGCAGCACCGGCGCGCCGTAGGTCACGATTCGGGCGCCGCAATCGCGGATGGCGCCGGGCGTGTTGTCGTCCGGATCCACGCTCATGCCGCCGGTGCAGAGGATCATCTCCGCGTCGGTGCATCGCATGGCGTCGATCGCCTCCATGATATGTGCCTTTTCATCGTCCACCGTGCGGTGGGCGATCATCTCGATACCGTAGGACGCCAGCTTTTGCACCAGCACCGGCGTGAATGCGTCCTCCACTCTGCCGTGGAACACCTCGCTGCCGGTGGTAATCACCGCGGCGCGGCGCAAGCGGTAAGGGTGGATCGCCATCAGCGGTTCCGATCCCGCCGCCCGTTCCGCCGCGCGGATCGTCTCCTCCGGGAGTACCAGCGGAATACAGCGCGTACCGCACAGCTTGTCGCCGGCGCGCACCGGCGTATTGCCGTGGCGCGTGGCGATCATCACGTCCTCCACCGTGTTGACCGCCTGCAGCCGGTCGCTTGCCACGGTGAAAAACCCGTCCGCCGCGGCGCGAAGCTCGATCTTCCCCTCCCGCGCCGGCGTCCCTTCCATATACTCGTTCCGGCACAGCGCCGCCAGACGGGTGGCCGCCTCGTCCTCATGGAGCATCCCCTCGCCCTTTTCCCACACGAAAAGGTGCTCCTTGCCCATAGAGAGCAGGACGGGAATATCCTCCGCCGTAACGATATGCCCTTTGCGGAACCGGGGTCCCTTATACGTGCCGGGAATGATCTGGGTCATATCGTGGCACAGCACGTGACCTACCGCCTCCCGTACCGGGATCTTCTTCATGTTGCCGCCTCCTCTACGCTGATCGGATCGCCGGGTCGAACACGTCCCGGCGCCAGTACCACCGCGAAAATACCGTCGGTGGGCATCACGCATTTGCCGGTGGTGCGGCGGATGGCGCAGTCGCTGTGGCACTCCTTGCCGATCTGCGTCACCTCCAGCAGCGCCGTGCCGACGCGCAGCCGCGTGCCCACGGGCAGCGTTTTCAGCTCGATCCCCCGCGTGAGGATATTCTCCGCGAAATCGCCCGCCCCCAGCGTCCAGCCCATGGCGCGCATGGTATCCACGCTCTCGTCCGCCAGTAAACTCACCTGCCGGTGCCAGTCGCCGGCATGGGCGTCGCCCTCGATGCCGTGACGCACCCGCAGTTCGATCTGCGCCACCGGGTGCTTCGCCACGCCTTTTTCCGTGCTGATGCACACCGCCGTCACTTCTGCCATGACGCGTCCTCCCTTCGCCAATCGCCGCTCTTGCCGCCGGTCTTTTCCAGCAGGCGAACGTCGGTGATCTCCATATCCTTTTGCAGTGCCTTGCACATATCGTATACCGTCAGTGCCGCGGCGGACACGGCGGCGAGCGCCTCCATCTCCACCCCGGTCTCCCCCTTGCACCGCGCCGTTGCCAGAATGTTCAACCGCTCCTCCGTCCAGGAAAAGCGGATCTCCACGCCGGTCAGCGGCAGAGGATGGCACATGGGGATCGTTTGGGCGGTATTCTTGGCGGCAAGGATCCCCGCCACCTGCGCCACCGCCAGCACGTCGCCCTTCTCTACGCCGCCGGAGCGGATCGCCTCCGCCGTTTGAGGCGCCATTCGCACGGTGCCGGACGCCGTGGCGGTACGCACCGTGGGCGCTTTGTCCGTCACGTCCACCATATGGGCTCTGCCCTGTTCGTTAAAATGGGTAAACGGCATTTCATCATCCTCCGATCTCATACATGGCGCGTCCGCTTTGACTGCCCGTTTCCGAAAGTTCGTGGCACGCGGGTTTTCCCCGGACGCCCTGTAAAACCGCCTCGCGCAGCGCCTCACCGTGCAGCCCCCGCAGGGCGATCTCGCCCTCGCTGTGGAGGCACGGCTTCAAATAACCCTGCGCCGTGACGCGGATCCTGTCGCACCGGTGGCAAAACCGGTGGCTCACCGGGCGGATCAGACCCACTGTGCCGACCCAGCCGGGTGCCGTATACCGCTCCGCCACGCCGTCGCCGTCCAGATACCGCAGTTCCGGCAGCGCCTTGAGCACCGCGTCGGCGCTGACGAAGCGCTCCTTCTCCCAGTCGCGGCATACGCCCATGGGCATCAGCTCGATAAACCGCACGCTCACCGCCCGGTCCTGCGCCAAGCGCGCCAGCGCCGGGATCTCCCCGTCGTTCACGCCGCCCAGCAGTACCGCGTTGATCTTGGTGCCGCTAAACCCAGCCTCCTCCGCCGCCGCCAGACCCGACAGCGCGCCTTTCAGCTCACCGCCCCGTGTGATCGCGCGGTACCGTGCCGGATCCAGCGTATCGAGGCTGATATTCAGCCGGTCCACCCCCGCCGCTTTCAGCTCCTGCGCCAGACGCGGCAGATACGCGCCGTTAGTGGTCAGCGTCAGCTCCTCCAGACCCGGCAAGCGTTTCAATTCCCGGCAAAGCCACAGGATATTGCGCCGCACCAGCGGCTCGNNCTCGCCGCCTGTCAAGCGGATCTTCTTTACACCCAGCTCCACACAGGCTCTTGCGATCTCAAGCAGTTCTTCCAGTGACAGGATCTCACCGTGGCTCCTCTTGCACACGCCGTCAGGTCCCATGCAGTATACGCACCGATAGTTGCAAAGATCGGTCACGGAAAGCCGCAGATAGCGGATCGTCCGCCCCCAGGTATCGTGCATCATACTCCGCCTCCCGTCAGCGGGATGACCCGTTCCGGCAAAACGTGCACCGTCAGCGTTTCCGCTCCGCCCTGCGCCACCCACTCGCCGGGTGAGAGCTCCATCGTCAGCGTCTCGCCGTCACCGCTCTCCGGCAATAGCGTCACGAGAACGGAAAAGGCGTTCCGCCGCACCTGCGCCACGCGGCACACGGCGCTGTTGCACTCCGCCGTGCCCGGCACGATGTGGTGAGCACGGATCCCCGCCGCCGTCAGCGTATCGGGTACCGGCGCGGCGGTTTCCAGCGTCAAACCCCAGCCGGGGCAGAAAACGGTACGATCATCGATCCGCCGGGCGGCGGATACGTTCTTACAGCCGGACAGCCGCGCCGCGCCCACCGTATCCGGCGAGGCCATCAGCTCCCGTACCGGGCGCTGCGGCTCGGAACGCCCCCGGGTCAGCACGCAGACCTGGCGGCACATCCGGCACACCTCGTCCCGGTCGTGGCTGACCAGCACCACGTCGCCCGTGTACCCCTGCAAGTGCCGGATCATCTCCAGCTCCGTCTGATCGCGCAGATGGCTGTCCAGCGCGGAAA
>DBWU01000067.1:13457-13623 GCA_002309395.1 Oscillospiraceae bacterium UBA1230 | reverse complement strand
CGCTGGCGCTGACCGCCGGAAAGCCGGTCCGGCGCACGGTCCGCCAGCTCCACCAACTGAAACCGCTCCAGCTGTGCCAGCGCCTCCGCCTCACGCCGCCGGCGCGGCAGATGCCCCAGCGCCGCCTTCACGTTTTCCAGCGCCGTCATGTGGGGAAACAGGGCGT